>CAMNVW010000215.1 GCA_946563605.1 uncultured Clostridia bacterium
AGCCTTGGAATGGGGTGGGTCAACTTCGCTGACCCTTTACACAAGGGAGCCTTGGAATGGGGTGGGTCAACTTCGCTGACCCTTTACACAAGGGAGCCTTGGAATGGGGTGGGTCAACTTCGCTGACCCTTTACACAAGGGAGCCTTGGGCGTCAGTGCATAACATAAAAAACCGACCTATGATCGTAACCATGGGTCGGTTTCACTGTTTTACGAAGCCCTATCCAAAGGGAGCGTTTTTTGTTAATGGAACTGTGAACGGTACAGACCTGCGTAAACACCGCCGTATTGCATAAGCTGTTCATGGTTGCCCTGTTCTACAATGTCGCCGTGCTGCACCACCAGAATGGTGTCCGCATTTTGGACGGTGGATAGCCTGTGCGCAATGACAAAACAGGTTCTGTCTTTCATCAGATTCCGCATTGCGCTTTGAATCTGCATCTCGGTTCGGGTATCGACATTGGAGGTTGCTTCGTCCAGAATCAGCATCCTTGCGTCAGAAAGCATCGCACGGGCGATGGTCAGCATCTGCTTTTGTCCCTGCGAGATGTTCATACCATCCTCGCTGATGATCGTATCATAGCCATCCGGCAGCTGCATAATGTAGTTGTGGATCTTCGCCGCCTTTGCAGCCTCGATGACCTCTTCACGGGTCGCGTCCTGACGGCTGAATGCGATGTTTTCGTAAATCGTTCCGTTAAACAGCCATGTGTCCTGCAAAACCATCGTGTACGCGGCACGCAGGCTCTTTCTGGTAATCGCGCGGCTGTCGTGATCCTCCATCAAAATATGACCCTTCTGCGGATCGTAAAACCGCATCAGCAGGTTGATGATGGTGGTCTTTCCGGCGCCGGTCGGTCCAACGATCGCCACCAGGCTGCCTGGTTTTGCGTGCAGATTGAGGTCGTGGATAATCGTTTTCCCTTCCTCATAGCCGAACTGGATGTTTTCCATCTTCACGTCACCGGCTACATCGGTGAGTTCCAATGCGTCCGGTGCATCCGCCGCTTCCGGTTCTTCATCAATCAGACGGAAAACACGCTCTGCCGCGGCAAATGCCGACTGCAGTTCGCTGATAATATTTGCCATCTCATTGATTGGACCGGAGAACTTTCTGGAATACAGCACGAACGAGGACAGGTTTCCAAGCGAGATACTTCCCCTCAGATAGAGCAGTGCGCCAAAAACGCTGATGAGCGCAAGGGAAAGGTTGTTGATTGCGTTGACCGACGGACCGACGGTACTACCGTAATAATCCGCCCGATAGTATGTTTCAACCGCTTCATTATTTTTCTCATCAAAACGTCCAATCATGGTTTCTTCCTGATGGTAGGCTTTTGTGGTCTTTTGACCGGAGATGATCTCCTCCACAAAGCCGTTGAGTTCGCCGAGCTTCGCCGAACGTTTTCGGAACAGCGGACGCACCGTCTTTGTGCGGTACTTGATAAAGAAAATAGAAATCGGCACTGTGATGGCAAACACCAAAAGCATCACCGGAGAGATGCTCAGCATCATGAAAAAGGAACCCAGAACCATAATGCTGCTTGCCGCAATCTGAATCATGTCGTTGGATAAAGAGGAGTTGATGGTATCAATATCGTAGGAGATACGGCTGATGATATCGCCGGTTTGATGGCTGTCAAAAAAACGCACCGGCAGATCCAACAGTTTTTCAAACAAATCCTTTCTCATCTGGTACACCGTCTTTTGGCTGAGCTTAACTACCAAAACAGAAAGGATGTAAGAGATCACCGAAGACACAAAGTAGAATATCAGCATCAGCCCACAGTATCGGAAAATCTTCGGAAAGTCCGCCTGATGCGGCTGTGTGCCGATCGCATCGATGGCATAGCCCGACAGCATCGGTCCTAACAGCGCAAGTGAGTTGCCTACAACCGTCAGCACCAATGCGCCGATCAGCATCCATTTATGCTGTAAAAGGTATCCTCCCAAACGGATAAGAACTTTCTTTTTACTTTTTGGTTTTTGTAAAGGTGGATTGTTCGGTATCATCCAAAATCTCCTCCCATCTGCGATTCACTGATCTCTCGGTACAATTCACAGCTTTCCATCAGCTGTTCATGCGTACCGTATCCAATAGTGCGGCCTTCATCCAACACCAGAATGTGATCGGCATGGAGAATCGAACTGATTCTCTGTGCAATGACGATGGTAGTCACACCGGCATATCCCTCACGAAGCGCCTGACGAAGCTGCGAATCGGTCTTGTAGTCCAATGCACTGGAGGAATCGTCCAGAATCAAAATATCGGAATCTCCTGCCAAGGCGCGTGCCAGCAGTACCCTTTGCTTTTGACCGCCGCTGAGGTTGGTTCCCCGTGCCGTTACCATGTAGTCAAAGCCTTCCGGCAAGCCGCTGATAAATTCCATTGCCTGCGCCGCCTGCGCTGCTTTGATGATTCTTTCCTCCGGCAGTTTTCTTCCGAAGTCGATATTGGCGCGGATGGTATCCGCAAACAAAACATCATTCTGAAAAACCACGCCAAACATGGTGTGCAGTTCTTCCGGCGGAATGGAGGTGACCGGACGTCCATTGATGCGGATTTCACCCGATTTTTTCTCATACATCCGCATCAGCAGATTGATGATGGTGGTTTTTCCGGCTCCGGTGGCACCGATGATGCCCAGCGTTTCGCCTTTTTTCAGGCGGAACGAAATATCAGAAAGGTTATCACTCTTGCCTTTATAGGAAAAGCTGACATGGTCGAATACAATGTGATCTTCCTCTTCTACCGCTGCTTCTTCTTTGAGCATCAAATCCTCCGCCGTGCTGATGACCTCATAAATACGCTGTGCCGACGCACTGCCCTTGGAGTACATGACAAACATTCTGGTGACAGAAAGCATCGCATTTAAGATGATGGTGAAGTAGGACAAAAAGGCGATAATCGTACCTGGCTGTGTTTTGCCGCCGTTGACACGGACTGCACCGACCAGAA
>CAMNVW010000216.1 GCA_946563605.1 uncultured Clostridia bacterium
GGGAGTGGGGCGAGTAGCCCCACAACAAGTTTGTAGAAACTAGGGAGAATGGAACACAGTTCCATTCTCAGGGTCACGCAACGCAAAACCAATTGCAAACGCAGTTTGCGTGATAAAACTGTAAGCGTGACCAGCAACCCCACAAAAACTTTTTTATAAATACAAAATAATATATCCTGCCATCACAAACGAGGAAACGGTGAACAGCACCATTCCCGGATTCAGCAATGCGGCGTCCAAACCTCTTTCCCCGATAGGCGGATCATTGGTTACATGGAAAGCTTTTCTGTGTCGAATCACTGCCCATATGGTGTAACCGGCGCTAAACAGGTACAGCACCGAAAGAATCGTCAAAAAGATTGGCTGTTCCATTCCCAGATAGCTGACCACACCGCCGACAAAATTGACCGCCGCGTGCAACAAAACCGTACTCCACAGCGACCCTGTCCGCAGATAAATCCACGCAAAGAACAGCCCCAGCACAAACGCATACGGATACTGCACGATGTTTCCATGCATCAGCATGAACATTGCCGCGCTGGTAAAGAGGTACGTTTTTTCACCGTAGGTTCCTACACAATCGTAGATGATTTTTCGGAACATCAGCTCTTCGCCAAACGGTGCGGAAATCACCACCATAAAGAACACCTGCCCCAGCGAATTGGAAGCAATGCTTTGTTCCACAATATTCGCCGCCTGCGCGCCCTTTACAAGGGAAACAAGATAGTTGAGATAGGTTCCGACGATATTAAAAAGGAACAGCAGTCCGATGCTGATGAAAAAATATTGCAGGAACTTCGACGCAGTGAACCTCCTTTTCTGAAGCGGTCGGCGCTGTGTTTTCGCGCTTTTCATAATCAGGAAAGCCGCCGGCAGCGCAATCAAATACTGCACTGCCTCCTGCAAAAGAATCTTCGCCCAGGAAGATGCGTACAAATCGGGCAGACAGGTTTTCACAAGATACAAAACCGGCACTGACCCCAGCTGCACAATCAACATATATACAAGCATTGCCAACCCCAAACGATTATAGGTTCGGCGAATTTCCCTTGTTCCCTGTTCCATTCTCATCTTCCCTTTCCGTACAACAGGTTGTTCTGTTAAAACAGAACAACCTGTTTTGATTGATCACCAGCGAAACGGCAGCAGTTCGTCCATTGTCACCACGCGGTCATTCAGCTTCACCTGCGCCAAATGGTTGTCGTCGTGCAGCTGACAGATAAACTCGCGGCACCGACCGCACGGCGGAATCACTTCAAAGCCGCCGTCATCCTTTTTATGTACCGCAACCACGCCGGCAATGCGGTTTTCGCCAGCGGTGATCATCGCCGCTGCCGCCGCGTGTTCCGCGCAAAATCCCATCGAGCAGGGAGTATCAATGCAGACGCCGGTGTAGATGTTGCCTTGGTCGGTGACAATCGCCGCCGCTACCGAAGCCGCGCAAGCGTTTTGGGAAAGCTCTCTTGGACGGCAAACCTTCTTTGCTTGTTCAATCATCTTTTCCCAGTCAATCATGCTGTTTTCTCTCCTTGCAGTTTTGTCACAATGCTCTTATTTTTCCATCTTCCGGTCGCGTAATAAATACCAGAAATCGCAAGACCCAGTACCCAGCCAACCGCATAGGAGTAGTAGACGTTTTCCTTTGCGAAGAAGTGTGCAATCAGGTATGCCGCCGGAAGTCTTGCGAGCCACAGACCAATAAACGAAGAAATCATTGGAATGACCATCTCACCCGCGCCGCGCAGAACGCTGTTGTACATAAAGTTGCACGCCAGCAGGAAATAGAACGGCAAAACGCAGTGCAGATATGCAACGCCTGCGTCGATAACTTCCGGATTCTGGCTGAACATCCGCATCAGCAGACCGCTTGTTGGATACAGCAGTACTCCCATGACAATACAGCAGCTGACCGACAAAATCATGGATGATTTCAAGCCTTCTTTTACTCTATGTTGATTTCCTGCACCAATATTCTGTCCTGTATAAGTTGTCAACGCATTTGAAAGGCTCTGCACCGGCAAAAATGCGAAGGTGTCAATCTTGTTTGCACCGTTAAAACCAGCCATAAAGTTGGAACCGTAGCTGTTTACCAACGACTGCATAAACATGATGCCGATGGAGAACAATGCCTGCTGGATGCCGGACGGTATTCCAAAGCGCATCGCCTGCATAAAGAGATCCTTTTTGAATTCCGCCCGTCTGGGTTTGATATGCAGAAACACATAATGGCGATTGATGTAGAATACGCCAAACAGCCATGAAAAGATCTGTGCAACGATGGTTGCCAGCGCAACGCCTGCGACGCCGAGCTTAATCGGGATGGTGAGCACCAAGTCCAAAACGATGTTGATGACCGTTGCAATCATCAAAAACAGCAGAGATGTGCGGCTGTCGCCTAAGCCCTGCAAAATACCGGCGTTGATATTATAGCCCAAGGTGCCGATAATACCGAGGAAAATAATTACCATGTATGTCTTTGCCATCTCAAGCGTTCCGTCATCTGGAACATTCATCATTCTGAGCATCGGCTCTCCAAGGAACACGCCGACCAGCGTCAATGGAATTACCGCAATCAACAGCGCAAGATAGATAGTGTTTATGGTCTGGTTGACCTTTTCTGCATCTTTTGCCCCATAAAACTGGGAGATCATGATGGTGGCGCCAGTGCCGACTCCCATAAACAGGGAGCTGAGCATAAAAATAATGGGGAAACCTGTTCCCACTGCTGCAAGCGCCTGATCTCCGATTACATTTCCCACGATGACGCTGTCGACCATGTTGTAGAGCTGTTGGAACACATTTCCCAACAAAAGCGGCAAGGTAAAGCTCAAAATCAGCTTGTACGAACTGCCCTCCGTCATGTCGATCGACGTCGTTTTCTTTTGTCCTGCCATAAAATTCCTTCCCTTCTTTTAATATTTTCTAAAAAAAGAACTATATTCTTTTTTATTATAGCGA
>CAMNVW010000217.1 GCA_946563605.1 uncultured Clostridia bacterium
TTTTACTTTTTGAGCGAGTTGCACAATAAATCATATGAGCAAGTTTTCATATAAAGCGCAGAGCCACCTCATAAAACCAAAAGCACCCACTTTTCTGATTCGGAAAAGTGGGTGCTGGTACAAGCGGATATTTTTGATTTACTTTCCTTCGCGGTAGAGATCAAGGTGAACCGGAATGCCATTGCGTGCAGCGGTTGTCACTTCTCCGCGTACTAATGGGCGCAGATATTCGAGCATTTCCTCGGTGACATCGTTTCCTTCGGCGTTAATCCACTCGTCAGGAACCTTCTTTTCATAGTTTGCAACCAGAGAAACATCTGCCGTAGTGTATACAACGCGATAAGGTTCGTTTTCTTTGCGGACGATGATTGCCATCTGACCGCTGATACCGTTGAGCGCACGGTCTGCCGCAGTCATGCCCAGCATTTTAGACTCGTTCAAATCATTTGCGGAAGCGAGATGGGAAGCGCATCTTTGCATCAGGTTCAATTCAATCGAGCGTGCCTTGCAGCCGATTCTGTCCTTAACAAGACCTTCCAGTACTTTTGCAGTACCGGAAAGCGCCGCATGACCAAATACATCCACTGCCCTGCCCTTGCTTTCGCTCAGGTAGGAACCGTCCGCATTTTTCAGACCCTCGCTGACGGCTACAACAACAGCGTTTTTAGTTTTTAATTTTTCTTTGACATCTGCAATAAATTTTTCAGTGTCGAAAGCGCGTTCACACAGATAAATCATCTGCGGACCGCTGCCGCCGTTTTCGCGGGAAAGCGCAGACGCGGCGGTCAGCCAGCCTGCATTTCTGCCCATGATTTCTACAATAGTGACAGCAGGAATGTCATAGACCTCGCAGTCGCGGACAATCTCGGTAAAGGTCGCGGCAATATATTTTGCAGCAGAACCGAAGCCCGGACAATGGTCAGTTTCCGGCAGGTCGTTGTCGATGGTTTTCGGTGCGCCCATCACATACAGATCCTGGATATTGTGTGCCTTGATGTAAGCCGAGAGCTTGTCCACGGTATCCATCGAATCGTTTCCGCCGATGTAAACAAAATAGCCAATATTTTTCGCAATCAGCGCATCGACGATTTGTTTGAGCTGGGATTCATCAGCGTTGTTCAGTTTCAAACGGCAGGAACCAAGTGCTGCCGAAGGTGTGTGACACAACAAGTCTAGCTGTTCCGGTGAAGCAAATGTATCGGTCAGGTCGATGTAATGACCGTTGATGACACCCTTAATTCCATTGACTGCACCGTAGATGCGGTCTACCTTGTCGCTGGTAAGACAGCGTTCCACAACACCGGCAACGGTTGCGTTGATGGCAGCGGTCGGACCGCCGGATTGTGCGATTAACATATGTTTCATATTCCAAATTCCCCTTTTTAACTTCATAATCATACGAACCGAAAGACTATAATATTGTTACATGATTGCGGTTTGCATCCTCAAGCAGCTCCAGTGAAGGTGCTTTGTCGGAAATCAGGTAGTTGACGTCCTCCATCTTTGCAAACGTATATGGCAGCATCTTTCCAAATTTTGTGCTGTCCATCAAAATGATGACTGAACGTGCCTTTTCAATCAGCAAACGGCGCAGTTTTGCCTGCTCCTCAAAGCCACAGGTAAAGCCACCCTCTTCCGAGTAACCGGAGGCTGAAATAAACGCCACATCAACATTGATGTGAGAAAGCATATCAAGCGCAGAATAACCAAATACCGACAAATTTTTTCGGTTGATCGTACCGCCGCAGAGCGTAATTGTCGGACGCATCTTTTCGGCGATTTCCAGGGCAATATTCGGACCGTTGGTCATCACGTTGATATACATATCAGGAATGATTTTCGCAAGCTCAAGCATGGTGGTTCCGCCGTCCAGAAAAATGGAACACCCTTCTTGTACAAAGCTGACTGCCTTGTGCGCAACGATGTCTTTTTCGGACTTATTCTGAATGTCCACTCCTTCTGCGGTTTCCGATTTCTCAGAATCATCCAAATATTTCGCACCACCACGAATCCGCACAATAAATCCCTGTTTCACCAAAAAATCCAAATCTCGGTGAATGGTCATCAGACTAACATTGGGAAATTCGGTGGAAAGCTCTTTTAAACTAACAATCCCTTTCTTTTTGATAAATTCCCTGATCTGTTCTCTTCTTAATATATTCAAGATCCAATCCCCCATTGACATCAGGCAAGAATTTATTTTTTATGACCTTGCAACACATTGATCCATAAACAATGGATTTTCTAAATCTATTATATCCAAAGTAGAGTAAAAAGGCAATGCTTTTTGTTGTAAAATGTTATATTTTTTTGGTTCGTTCATAAGTTATTGTGCAGACTTCTGTCGTTTTTTTGTCAATCTTGTTTTCTTTATTTTGATAATCTAAAAAATATGCACAAAAAAAAGAGATCATGCTGGACACACGATCTCTTTTGGAAGAATAATCTATCAAATTTTATCACAAAGGTACAGAATAGAGTAGATACAAGATTGGAAATCTCAGGGTCGCGCAGTGCAAAGACAGGAGTATCGAGCCTCTGAGTTTGGCTTTGTCAAACTCACGGAAGTTCATTGTTTACAATGAACTTCTACTGCCCCTGACGATTTTTATTTATTTTTATTGTTGGATGTTTCTTCCTCTGGAAAATGTGCCCAAAGGCTGGCGAAAACTTTCATTTTATAGTGAAAGTGTGACCTTAATAGTTATTATTCTCTGCGGCGGTTAAATCCTGCTGCAAACGGCGGATGATCCGTTTTTCCAGTCTGGAAATATAAGACTGCGAAATCCCGATCATATCGGCGACCTCTTTTTGGGTGTGTTCTTTTCCGCCTTTTTTCAGCCCGAAGCGCAGTTCCATGATGGAACGTTCGCGCGTTTCCAGCGAACTGATTGCCCGATAAAGCATCATCCGCTCTGCATCCTTTTCGATGTCGCTGCTGACAATATCAG
>CAMNVW010000218.1 GCA_946563605.1 uncultured Clostridia bacterium
CCACAATGGCAGGATGGCGCCCTTGGGTGATGAAGGTTTCCTGCGGATTGCGGCGAGGTCTGCGGCGGATGATTTGACCATCGCGGACAGCTTTTACCTGCGCACGCGCACCCCATCGGATTTTTCCACAGTAAATGGGATTATGTAAGATACCGAGGACGCTGCCGATGCTCCAAACAGCGGCGCCGGTTGGCGTGGGAATCTGCATTTGGGTGAGTTTCTGCGCAATTTTGGATGCGCCTAAGTGGGAGCTGTCAGCATCTTCCTGTGAGCCGAAGGCTGCCCAGTCGAACATCATCCGCACGACCTGCGCCTGCTCAGGGAGAATTTGGAGTGTGTAGCCTTTTTCGTTGGCGAGTTTTTGGCGCGCATATCCGTATGGCGGAACACTGCCGCAGTATTTTCCCTCGTGGGCAGAGGCGGCGCGTCCATTCTGCATCCGGCGCAGAATGGTTTTATATTCGCGGCGGGACATGAACAGCCCAAATTCAAAATATTCCTCGTCAAATTCTTCCCATGGACGGTATGTTTTAAGCGGTGTAATGATGCTGGTGCGGCTGTATTGGAAGGCGCGTGCGACAATGCCCTGGTCGATGGTATCGCCGCGCGCCAGACGTTCTACTTCGATTACCAAAACGCCGCTCCAAAGCCGTTGTTCCACGTCGCAGAGTAGCTGCTGCATCACCGGTCGGGAGGAGATGGTTTCGCCGGAGACGATTTCCCGATAGATTTTTTCAACATGAATATGAAGCTTGTCGGCGAGTTGTGTGAGCAGCTGTTCATGCCGCGCAAGCGTTTCCCCTTCGCCGTGTGCCTCCGCTTCCAAATCCGCACGGGATTTTCTGAGATACATCGCATAATGTTCCATCAAAATCGCTCCTTTTTTAATCTCTGCCAAAGTTTATGCAAAAAGGCGGCAGGTCTTTCCCAATCAATCGGAACATATTTTGTATGCAGAGAATCAATGCAGGAGGGAAACAGATGTCCGGTGAAAAAGCAGTAAACGAAACCGTTTTTGTATGGGAGGGCAGCCATTGCCGCATTTTTGAGGAAGAAGCGCTTCGGGATACAAAGGAAATAGAACGGCAAACACAGCAAATCGGGCGCATCCTTGCGGAAATTGCCAAAAATCAGCCGGCGAACACAGACAAAATGTAAAAAAGACTAGCGTAAAACATCGCAGGCTGTTATAATAAAAGAAAGGATAAGCGGTGCGGAAAAAAGGGGGAAAGACAGATGGATTTTTATTTGACGCTCCAAGATTTGATGTGCGCCGAGCAGAAGTTCGAGCGGATAGTTCCCATCAGCCGCGCGGTGGAAACCGATGAATGGGAAATACAGCTGGTCGGACTTGTTCGCACAAAAACAACGCAGGACGAGCCAGCGCAGACAAAGCTGCTGTTTTTGAGTTTTGACAGACTCCAACATGAACAGGAGGATTTCCCTGTCTTTGCCAAAACACTGAAAACAAAGCGTCAGGAGCTTTTGTATCAGTGCGAACAGGAGGCAGAGCAAAGAAACCTTCATATTAGGGAACTGGCAATCGGCACATACAGGGTGCCGGTTTCGGGCATGGCAGGCAACTGTGTGCAGGGGGAAGAAGTTTCTGTCTTACTGGATTTTCTGCAAAAGGGATGGACACCACAAGGAAATACCCAGCGCAATCTGACGGAGATGACCTTGCATGAAATGGAGCTGAGGACAGATAATGCCGAAGAACTGTTCGCACAGTTGGAAACGCTTTCCGACAGCGAGAAGATTGGATTGATAGGGGACAGCGATTTTCGCAGGTTCCCCATCCAAAAGCGTATGACGATTTCGGTAGGGACCCCTTCCAAGCGCGCCTTCCATTTTCAGAAAGAGGGTGTGGAGCATACCTTCTGGATTGAAAATGTTTCTTTGTTCGACCTGCATCAGTATACCGACGAACGCTTCCAAAATCCGGCGCTGCTACAGCGGTGTTCGCCAAAGGAGCTGGAAAAAATACGGAAAGAAACGCAGCGCATCAACGAGGAAATTTGTCCGCGCGGAAAATTTTTGCCGGTGATTGAATATGAAAGTAAAGAGAATATCCAGCTGGATTTTTATGCGCAGCAATCGCTGCAGCAATTGCTGATGCAATCCCTTGAACCGACCGCGCACAGCGGCGACGTCGTTTTCAGCGTTAGATCCGACCGGTCGCATGGGAAGCATGGCTTTGTACTGCGCGCGGATGTGCTGAACTTTCCAGTGGATGAGGACTGCAAAACATTACAAACAGAGCTGCTCTTTGGCTGGGAACAGCGAAAATCAGATGATTTCTGGTTTTAAGCAAATAAAAAATATTTTCCGAAATCTTTTATTTGGATGCAATAATTTTTCGATTGTAGGACACTTATCATACAGAAGTCCCAATAGATGGCAAAAAAGCATCAAGTTTTTACAAGAAGTACAAAATAAAGGTAAGGATTTGAGCATGAATATCATTTGATGGGCAGGGAAAAAAAGACAAACCAAGAATAAACGGGAAGGTCCCACACATTACAGAAAGGGAGGGGCGTTTTTATGGAGAAGAAATTTGACAAAGCATTTTCCAAAACGATTGCGCTTGCACTCGCACTGCTGCTTGCATCGACATCCATGACAGGGTGCAGTTTGTTCACCGCAAGGCAGGATGAAACACAGTCGGAAGTCATGCTGGAAGCACCGGAGCCGGACGAGGAAAATCCAGGCGAGGACTTAGAGGATGAATCCGAAGTGGAGGCTCAGGTCGATTCGGATATTGAAGCAGAGGACGAAACCGAAGAGGTCGTGGAGGAGCCGGAAAGCACCGACACACCTTCTTCTGCGGCGTCGAACAAGACCGAGGATAAAAGCACAGCCGACGCTGTGGTAAAGGAGGATCAGTTTATATTAAACGGCACTTCGATACCGTGGGCGTTCAGTCGCTGTGCGTATGCCTCGGC
>CAMNVW010000219.1 GCA_946563605.1 uncultured Clostridia bacterium
GATAAACCCACAGAAAATTGCATTGCTGTCATGCACAAGATTGAGCACCGCCTGCGTAAATCTGCGAGGGAAAAAAGCAAACATCAGCTTTTTGATCTGCGCATAAAAAACTTCTTTGGAAAGCAAAAGATAGACTGCGATGATAATGCCGACGACCACGTCGATCAAACCGCTTGTAAAACGCATGACCCCTCCGAACAGATTCGGCAAAACCTGTGTCAGGAAGGTATATGCCCTGCCTGCCAGCTTTTGCAGCGCCATTGACGGCACTGTGACGTCAATATCCAGCAGGGAAAGCAGACCGGCAATCAGCTCGTTGTTGCCGTAATGTTCAAAAAAGTTGTTGAGCATCTGCTGCGACTGTGGCAGAAAAGCATAGATGGATTTTGCCAGACTGTCCACGCTTTCCACCAGCTGCGGAATTAAAATTGCAAGAAACAGCGTGATAACTGCCAGCGCAAACAAGAATGAAATCAGCACACCCAAGCCGCGCCGCTTGCGTTTTGACATCTTTTCCTTGAACAGCTTTGGAAAGACCTTTTTTTCCAACCAGTTCAGAACCGGATTGAGGATATACGCTAAAACAAGTCCGTAAATAAACGGCATCATCAGACTGACAAACCTGCTTAGCATCTGACGAATTGCCGCGTGTTCACTGATGAGATAGAAAAACATGATGGACGCGGCAATGACCAGAAAAGCATGAATCGAAACCGAGAGATATTTTTTATTGGTATTGAGTTTCACGGAACATCTGCTCCCTTTCCTTCATTTCTATCTGCAAAGGCATCTTGCTTTACAGATGGAAAATGTGTTCTTTTATGAGTAAAACGGTACAAAAGGGCAATTGTCTTCATATAAAAAGGGTTTCCTGCCATCCCTTTGCCATACGGCTGTTGCAGAATCAAAAACGCAGGAAAACTTTATTCTTCGTCCTCCAAAAGCAGCAGCCATTCCTCGCCGTATTCCTCATTCTGCATCTTCAGCTGCTCGATTTGGGCACAAATCTCCTCCATCTTCTGGTAATCCGCAGCAATCTGCGGGTCGGACATCTGTACCGTCAGCTCTTCTATCCTCTGTTCGTTTTCCTCAACGGTCTTTTCCAAAAAAGCAATCCGCTTTCTTGCTGCCGCCTGTTTTGCCCGATCCGCCTTGGTTTTATAGAATTTTTGCGCCGCCTGCTTCTTTTCCTCGGTCGGCTCTGCTTTTTTCGGCTGTGGTTCAACCTTGTGCTCCAAATAGTAATCGTAACGACCATTGTAGATTTCATAGCCGTCGGCGGTCATTTCGATGATCTTGCTCGGGATGCGGTTGAGCAGGTAGCGGTCGTGCGACACCATGAGGATGGTGCCGTCAAAGCTTTCCAGCGCGTCCTCCAGCATCTCCTTGCTGCCAATATCCAAATGGTTGGTCGGTTCGTCCAAAATCAGCACATTGCCGCGTTCCAGCATCATCACCGCAAATGCGACCTTCGCGCGTTCGCCGCCCGACAGACTTCCTACCAATTTGTATACATCGTCGCCGGAGAGCAGCACCCTGCCCAAAATGTTCCTGACTTCGACCTCGTACATATTCGGGAATCTGTCCCAGATTTCATTGATTGCCGTTTTATCGGGATGCAGCTGACGATTTTCCTGCTCGTAGTAGGTCGTTTTTACCTTTTGTCCCCATTCAAAATGTCCTTCCTCCAATGGGATGAGGTTTTGAATCGCCTTGAGCAGCGAGGACTTTCCAATTCCATTTTGTCCGATGATTGCGATTTTCTCTCCGCGCAAAATATCCAACTGCATATTGCGGCACAAGACCTTCCGGTTTTCGCCTTCCCCCACCGCGATGCTCATATCCTTTCCATGGAATACATCCTTGACCGGCGGTTCATCGTACTCAAAACGAAACGCCGCTTTCTTCTCCCAGATTACCGGCTTTTCAATGCGCTCCATCCGCTCCAGTGCGGCAACACGCGACTTCGCACTTTTAGCGGTGGTTGCGCGCGCAATATTCTTTGCGACATATTCTTCCATGGATTTGATTTGTTCCTGCTGCTGCTCATATTCTTTGAGCTGACGTTCTACGCGCTCCTTTTTCTGCACAACATAGGAAGAATAATTGCCGCGATAAGCAGTCAGAACCGTGCGTTCCAACTCCCAGATATGGTCTACCAGCCGGTTGAGAAAATACCGGTCATGCGATACCACCAGCAGTGCGCCTTTATAGGAAGAAAGATAATCCTCCAGCCAGCTCAGCGTCTTAAAATCCAGATGGTTGGTCGGCTCGTCCAAAATCAGCAGATCCGGTTCCAGAAGCAGCAGACGTGCCGTTGCAAGTCTTGTCTTTTCTCCGCCGGAAAGATTGTCTGTGATAATATTGCGGTCGTAATCGCCAAAACCCATACCGTTTAAGACCGTGTTAATCTTTACTTCTATCTGATAACCGTCCTGTGCCTCGAAGCGTGCGAGCTTTTTGGTGTATTCACTTGACACGCGCTCGTATTCCGCAGGGTCGTCATGCACCTGCGCCATCTTTTTTTGCAGGCTGTCCACCTCTTGACCTAAGGCGAGCAAATCTGCAAAAACGCTTTCCATCTCCTGCTGGATGGTTTTTCCGCCTGCAAGTCCGCCGTTCTGCTTGAGATAGCCAATCACCTTGCCATTGGTGACGCTCACATTTCCTTCTTCATAATCCAAACCGCCGGTCAGCACGTTCAACAGGGTCGTTTTGCCCTCTCCATTCGGTCCTACCAGACCAATGCGGTCTTTATCGTTGATGGTAGCGGTGACATCTCTAAGGATGCAGTCCGCGCCATAATATTTAAATACATTTTCCAGTGATACAATCATTGTTCTGTCTCCGTTTATTTATTCAGAATACGCTATATTGTAAAGCTTTCCATCCTATATATTATCATATCTGTCCAGCTGTCACAATATCTATTTGTATTTTTGGC
>CAMNVW010000220.1 GCA_946563605.1 uncultured Clostridia bacterium
TAAAAGTTTTGTCAACTTTTTCAAAAGTTGCGGGTTTTTAGGGCAGAGCCCTAAAGCGCACTCCGCAGAGGGCGAAACTCTCCCCTAAAATAAATATAGAAATAAAATCGATAGAGACAGTGAGCCGTTTCGATGCTGTGGTACGGCAGTACCCCAGCGCAAGCTGGCTCGATTTATCTCTTGCAAAATATTGTATACCTTTTTTGTTTTAATACTTTTCAGTGCTGAAGGTGAAAAATTTATACTGTCCCAAATCATCCACTGGATAATTTGGGAGGAAAGTTTGTCCTTGAAATCGGTTTTCGAGAACCTTTTCTCTTGCAAAAAGGTTCTCGAGCTCTCCCAAGGAGCGCCTGACGATAAAGGCATTTCACTCATTGCGATGAGCGATTTAGGGCTCTGCCCTAAAAACCTGCAATTTTTTGAAAAAAATTGAGTAAAACTTTTATTTTAAAAGTTTCTATTTGCCTTTATGAAGGTACTGATACAGGTTGAGTGCCGCCATACGGCTCATCCCTGGCGTTTCCTCCAGCTGTTCTAGCGTTGCTGCCTCCATCGCTTTGAGGGTGCGGAACCGAATAAATAAATTCTTCGCGCGCTTCTCTCCAATCCCTTCCACCGAACGCAGCGCCGAATCCATCGCATTGCTTTGATGTTTCGCGCGCGAATAGGTGATGGAAAAACGATGCACCTCATCCTGAATACTGGTCAGCAAATCGAACGCGGAACGGAACGATGATACCGACAGTTCTCCGTCCTCGGTAGCGATGGTTCGTGTGCGGTGTCTGTCATCCTTCGCCATGCCAAAAACAGGGATGGAAAAACCCATCTGCTCTACAATCGGTTTGACCGCGGCGACATGACCGCGTCCGCCATCCAGTAAAATCAAATCCGGCAGTCTGCCAAAGCCGACACCTTCTTCTTTATGCAGATGATACCGCTCCAGCCGTCTGGTGATCACTTCTCTCATCGAAGCGTAATCGTCCGGCTTTCCTACCACCGATTTCACCGAAAACTTACGGTATGCTCCTTTGAGCGGACGTCCGCTTTCAAATACGACCATACCCGCTACAATCGTTTCGCTGCCAATATTGGAAATATCGTACGCTTCAATATAGTTTGGCACCTGATGCAGTCCAAGCAGTCTCGCAAGCTCATCCAGTGCGGAAATTTCCCTGCTTGTCCTTTTGGTCTGCTCCGCAATCTGCTGGCTGGCGTTTTCTTTTGCCATCTTCAGCAGCTTCATTTGATCACCTTTCTGCGGAACAAGCAGCTGCACGCTCCTGCCCGCTTTCTGGGACAAATACTCCTGCAATTCCTCGCGGCAGCTGCTCTCCCCATCCAACACAACCGATTTCGGCACACTGCCTTTCATATTGTAATAGCGCAGCACAAATTGCGTGCGCATTTCGCGCAGCACATTTTCCATCGCCTCTCCCTGAGATGTGCTCTCCTTTGATATCAGCGCTTCCTCAGAAAATTCGGTCATTTCGTCCAGCATAAAATATTCCTTGTCCACCAGACGATAATTGCGGAATTGCAGCACCACTGCACAGCACTTAACTGCATACTGCACCAATGCGATGACGTCCTCCTCCTCGTAGCGGATGGAAACCACCTTCTGGTTTTCCTGCAATCCCTGAATGGCGCGGATACGGTCGCGGTAACGCGCCGCCTTTTCAAACTGAAGACTTTCTGACGCCTGCATCATCTTTTGGGTGAGTACCTTTTGAATGTTGCCGCTTGCACCTTTCAAAAAATTAACTGCTTCTTCCAGCGCTTCCGAATATTCCTGCGCGCTGATTTTTCCGCTGCACGGCGCCATGCACTGCTTGATATGATAATTCAAGCACGGACGCTGTTTGCCAATCTCCTGCGGGAAATTGCGCGTGCAGGTCGGCAGCAAAAATGCCTTGTTGACCTCATCCACCGTCTGTTTGACCACATAGCCGGAAAGATACGGTCCCAGATAGCGCGCGCCGTCCTTCTGCGGCTGATGGCTTGCCGTTATTTTCCCGTAATCTCCTGCGCCGATGCGGATGTAATGATAGCCCTTGTCGTCTTTCAGGAGGATATTGTATTTTGGGGAATGTTGTTTAATAAAACTACATTCCAACACCAGCGCTTCAAATTCGCTGGACGTCACGATATACTCAAAATCCCAAACATTTTCGACCATCCGATAGACCTTCGGCGTATGCTTTTCTACGTTGCGGAAATAACTGCTGACACGATTTTTCAGCAATTTTGCCTTTCCGATATAGATGATCTGCCCCTTTTTATCGTGCATGAGGTAGATTCCAGGCTGCATTGGCAGTTTTTTTACCTTGTCACGCAGATAATCCAATCTGGGATTGTCCATCATTTTTCCTCCTTTGCTAAAATTTATGATATCAAAAAAGGTGTATCAGCCAAAATGACCGATGCACCTCTCTTCAAGTTCTTATGCGACTGATCCGTAGTCGAAGCCTTTGGCGACTAGGCGTGATTATTCAGCAAAACCGGACTCAACCAGCTCTACCAGACTCTCAACAGCTTCTTTTTCATCAACACCATCAGCAATAATTTTGATGGTAGTACCGCCAACGATACCCAAGGACAATACGCCCAAAAGGCTCTTAGCGTTTACTCTGCGTTCTTCTTTTTCAACCCAGATAGAAGCTTTGTACTCATTTGCTTTCTGGATGAAGAATGTTGCCGGACGAGCATGAAGACCAACCTGGTTCTGTACCACTACTTCTTTTACAAACATTTCAGTTACTCCCCTAATTCTAAGATGTTTAAACTCTTTTCATTCAAGGCAGAGAAGAACCTGCCGAAAATTCCGGCCGGACTGAGTTCTCTGTTCTGCCTGATGATTGACACGATTTTATTATACCACAAAGGCAAAGTTCGTCAACGCATATTTTGTCTTTCTGCTGCATATCGGTGTGA
>CAMNVW010000221.1 GCA_946563605.1 uncultured Clostridia bacterium
CCGCATGAGCTGCACAATCGAACAAAATCCCCAAGCTTTCCTTGCCTGCGATGAATCCAATATTGCCGTCCGCTGTGCCCGTGCGTTCTTAAAGGAAACGAATCAAACGCTCGAAAACCAAACGCTCTCCATCGCGCTTACAAAGCGCATCCCCATGATGGCAGGCTTAGGCGGCGGCAGTGCGGACGGTGCAGCGGTGCTTTCTGGCATGAACCGGCTGTTTGAGACGAATCTTTCTCTCGAAACATTGGAGGAAATCGGACTTCGGTGCGGTGCGGACATTCCGTTTTGTCTGCGCGGCGGCACCCAGCGCGCACAGGGCATCGGCGAAAAGTTCTCTCCTTTGCCTGCTATGCCCGACTGTCCGATTGTGATTATCAAGCCGCGCTTTGGCGTCAGCACCAAGGACGCCTTCCACCGGTGCGATACTGCACCCTATCCACACGCGGATGTAGATAAAATGATCCACGCGCTTCACAGCGGCAAAATCGAAGCCATTGCCGCTTCACTTGAAAATACCTTCCAAGCGCTGTGCTCCGAAAACGAATTGAAAATGTTGTCGGAAGCAAAACAGCTGCTCAACCAAAACGGTTCGCTCGGCACACTGCTCAGCGGCAGCGGCAGCGCGCTGTTTGGCATTTTCCGCGATGACGATGCCGCCTGCCGCTGTCTGGAAAAATTAAACGCTCATCCTCTTTTGGAGAACACTTTTCTTTGCCGCCCTACAATTCATGGTGCTTATGGAAATCTTTCACTTATTTCTTGAAACGTGTTTAAAGGATAGAAATTTAAGCTGCAATCCAAAATCCAAGATGATATTGATATGATGTAATAAAAAGAGGACTTCTCGAAAAAATTTCTGCTAAGAAAGGATGTTTGCTTATGAATTCCGTCGTTCGTCTTTGCTGCTGCGTCAACCGCGTCAGCAGCGGCAATCCGCAATTTTGCCGCGACTCCATCACCGACTTGCTCGATGAGACTAAGGAGCTTTGTGCGGATATTTCGCTTTTTCCCCGTCTGTCACTCTGTCCGCCTTCCTCGGGCGCTTTGCTGCAAAGCGCCGCTGTCAGCGAGCTTTGTGAGGACGCGCTCGACCAGATTCGGGTAGCTTCCCTGCAAAACAGAAGCTGCATTATCGTCGGACTGACAAAGCGTTTTTGCGGCCGCACAATGGATGTGATCGCCGTTATCCAAAACGGCGAAGTGCTCGCGTTTTTGCCTGCAAGCGGATACCAAACCATCGGCGGCGTTGATTCCACCGAAGGATATTATTCCACACAAAACAGCGAGCACACCAGGCTTTACGGCTGGGACACCGTATTTTGCTGCGGCGATTTAAAATTCTGCATCTGCCCTTGTCCAGTAAACGACCTGCCGCTGCATCTTCCACGGCTTGCCAAAACCGGCTGTCAGGCTGTTTTGGTACCCTGTTATGAACCTGTCTACGCGGAGTCGGTGCAAAAGGAACTGAATCTCATCAAGAGCCTTTCGGAAAGCTTTGGCATTGCGATTGCGTTTGTGCGCGGCGGTCAGGGTGACACCTCCTGTCCACTTGCTTTTCAGGGTCATGCGGCAATCTGCGAATGCGGCGAAATGCTCATGCACCACACCGGTCAAACCATCGACCAACATACCCATGCTTTGGAGAGCTTCTCCTTCTGCTGCGACCTTGACTGCGACATTCTGAATGCCTGCCAGCGTTTTTCCAGCGCTCAACAGCCTGACTTCATTCTGGAGGAGGTTTTGGGCAAAAAAGGACTGCTGCGCCAGGTGCGGGAAGATCCTTTCCTGCCGCTTGACGATGCCGCCGCTCAAAACTATCTGGAAACACTCTTTACCCTGCAGGTGCAAAGTTTGGTTGCGCGCATCACCAACACCGGTCTGAATCGTCTTGTACTCGGCGTTTCCGGCGGATTGGATTCCACCCTTGCACTGCTGGTATGTCATCAGGCGCTTCAACAGCTGGATCTGCCTTTTGAAAATCTAATTGCGGTCACTATGCCTGGATTCGGCACCAGCGACCGCACCTACTACAACGCTTTAAGTCTTATTGCCGCACTCGGCGCGCAAAACCGCGATATCTCCATCAAAGCGTCGGTGCTCCAACACTTCGGGGACATCGGACACGACCCTTCTGTCCATGATGTCACCTATGAAAACGCGCAGGCCCGCGAACGCACTCAGATTTTGATGGACATTGCAAACAGCTGCCGCGGTTTGGTTGTCGGCACCGGCGATATGTCCGAGGATGCTTTGGGATGGTGTACCTTTGGCGGCGACCATCTTGCAAGCTACAATGTCAACGTCTGCCTGACCAAAACGATGATCCGAAAAATGACGACCTTTCTTTGTTCCCGATTTGACGAGCAGATTGGCAGCATCCTGCGCGACATTGTGGATACACCGGTCAGCCCTGAACTTCTGCCGCCGGACAAAAGCGGTCACATTCAGCAAAAAACCGAAGATATTCTTGGAAGCTACCGCCTGCATGATTTCTTCCTGTACTATCTTCTGCGGTATAATTTCCCACCAAGAAAACTTTACTACTATGCCTGCATCGCCTTTTCGGAGGAGTTTTCCGCAAGCTACATCCTCGAAAAGCTGAAAGTTTTCCTCAGCCGTTTCTTTGCAGGACAATTTAAGCGAAGCTGCTCGCCGGACAGCGCCGATATCGCCGAGGTTTGCCTGTCGCGCTATCCGATCCCTTCCGACTGCTCACCGCAGGCGCTGTTGTCCGACCTTTCCGATATACAGTAAATTTATGAGGTCTGCAAAAGCAGACCTCATCTTTCTTTTGTGTGAAAAATCACCGCAGCGGTTTACAAGCTTTCCTAAAATGAGTTATAATAAAGGTATTATTGTATGATAAAAGTTTTCGCCAGCCTTTTTCAAAAGGCTGCGGATTCCAAAGGCAGAGCCTTT
>CAMNVW010000222.1 GCA_946563605.1 uncultured Clostridia bacterium
TAAGCCATGCCGAAGCCGTTGGTAGCTAAAAATGCAGGGACAATCATGCAGACCGCCATCGCAGCGGCGATATATTTCAGGCTGCTTCTCAAGTTGCCAAAGCCTTTTCCGGTAACACCCTCGACCAGTAGGAATCCCAACGGAACGCCGACCAGTACGCCCAGAAGCGCATTGGCAACGGAACCATTCAATATTCCCATGACAAAGATGATAAACATCATGAGAAAGCCTGCTGCAATTTTCATCAGCTGGGTAAAGACGGTCTGTCTGCCCCATTGCTGAGCCCATTCGCTCAAAAAGCGGCGGTACAGATACAGCGCCAGCATCAGTGCGGCAACACCAACAACCAGCCAGAAGAGGACAGGCAACAGAATTTCGGAGAAATCGTTTATGTTGTCTATGTTACGATTATCCGCATAAATTGCCATCGTCTCATAAGGCGAAACCCAAAGACTTCCCTGCAAGGAAGCCTCTACGCCGTAAAGGGAACGGGAAAAGACATCGAGGATACACAGAATACCGGTGAGCAAGCCATTGACCGCCACAGAGTAAATGATGCTTTCCACCGCGTTGGAGGAGGTGACTGCCACCGCACAGGAGAAGGTGAACACCACAGCATACATGACGAACCAGAACAGCAGGTCGGTCAGATGAACTGCCAGCAGATAGCTGATCCTGAAAATGGAGGAACAGAAAATCAGATGGATGGCGGCACACAAAACCTTTGTCAAAAGAACGGGTGCAAGCAAAAAGGTAAGTCCGGCAAAATATTTTGACAAAAACAGCTTTGTGCGGTTGACCGGCATGGAGTGGTAAAAATCGACCGAAAGCCGGTTGTGCAGATAGTGAAACAACATGGCTGCCAGCAGCACAGGAACCACCAATCCCAGTAACATCAGTGAGTAGGAAAAGGTTAAAAGGGATATCGTCTCCGAACCGATGTTTTCGAGGTTTGTAATAGCGAATATTCGGGTAACGGATGTATAAGTAGGAAGCACCGTTATCAGCAGCAGGCAGACGGTGTATAAAATCATTGCCAGCAGGTTCTGGTACACCGTATTTTTGTAGAGGTCAAAGAACTGCCGGTCAAACAGCTTCTCGGACGGTTTCTTAGAAGATAACATTGTTGTAGTCATAGCCGACTGCCTCCATTTCTGTGATGAAGATTTCTTCGAGGGTAAGCGGAACACTTTCGCACAGCAGAGGATTGAGCGCAGAGAGCTTTTGCTGCACCTCATGCGGATTTCCGCGCGCAACAAGGCTGGCGATACTGCCGCTTGCCTTAAAGGAGATGATGTCGATATGCTTTGCAAATTCCTCTTTGGAAGGCAGCGGTTTTGCGGCGAACTGAATCCTTGCGAAATTCTGATGAAGCTCGCTCAGTTCCCGCTGGAACAAAATTTTGCCTCCGTGCAAAAGACCGACCTGGTCGCACATATCTTCCAGCTCGCGCAGGTTGTGGGAAGCAATCAAGACGGTAGTGCCGCGGCTGAGGACGTCGTCCGCGATGATTTTGCGAACCGCAACGCGGATAACAGGGTCAAGCCCGTCGAATGCTTCGTCCAGCAGCAGGTATTTCGGCATACAGCTTAAACCGAGAATAATGGCAATCTGGCGGCGCATTCCTTTGGAACAGGCGGAGAGCTTGCGCTTCGGCGGAATCGGAAAGCATTTGACCAGCTCGGTGTAACGCTGTTCCGACCAGTTCTGATAAAGTGCGGAATATATTTTCGCAAGGCTGCTCATAGATGCGCCGGGCATCTGGTAGATTTCATCGGGGATAAAGAAGATATCCTGTTTGAGCGCCGGATTTTCGTAGATCGGCTGATCGTTGATGGTGATGCTGCCCTCGGTGGGTGCATAGATTCCGGCGAGCAGCCGCAAAAAGGTGGATTTGCCTGCACCGTTGGAGCCGACCAGACCATAAATCCTGCCGTCCTCGATGGTGGTGCTGAAACAATCAAGCGCAGTCGTGCTGCCAAAGCGTTTGGTGAGTTGTTCAGATTTAATCATCAATGCTGCCTCCTTGCTCTGGATGATCAAGATGGTTTTGAATCTGCCGGATCAGCTCCTCTTTGGAAAAGCCTCTGGCAATCGCTTTGTCTACGGCAGCCAGTACTTCCTGTAGCGCTGCCTGTCTGGGGCGTTCCAGCGAGAGCACATCGGGGGAAACGAAACTGCCTTTGCCGGTGACGGTGTAGATGATGCCCTGCCGTTCCAACTCCTGATAGGCTTTGGCAACGGTGTTTGGATTGACGCCGACGTCCCTTGCCAGCGCGCGCACCGACGGCAGCTGCTCGTTTTCACCGAGCACTCCCAGCAGCGAAAGGCGGATGATTTGTTCCTGAAGCTGTTCATAAAGAGGTATCCTGCTTTGCAGGTCTAATTTGATCATCGTTTTACCTCCTGAATATCATGCGTATCAAGTGTACTAGTTTATTTAATACACTTACAGTATAGCAGATTGATGACAGGTGTCAAGAGGAAAGATAAAAATTGAAAAGCAATTTTGGGCTTTTTCCAAAGCCGGAAATCTTTGTGGGAGGTTGCCCCACCTCCTTCATTTTTAGCTTCAAGAAGCTAGGAAGTTTTTTAAGGGGGTTACACCCCCTTGCCCCCAAGATGTGGGGCTACTCGCCCCACTCCCTCGGCAACTTTCTTGCACGAAGAAAGTTGCACAAAGAGCGTGCTCGGAACCTCTTGGTTCCGAGACCTCCAACGGAGAGAGGGGAGTTCCCCTCTCTCGACTCTCCCCCATCAAACTTTCGGTTGGGGAAGAACATTGATAGCTTCGCCAGCGGGGGAAAGCGTGCCGCAAGGCACTGCAAGGGGTCCCCCTTCGAGAGGAGATATACAAGAGGAAACCTCCTCTTGTAAACATTTTTGGTTCGGTTGTTACTACACAACAAACAGTTGTGTAG
>CAMNVW010000223.1 GCA_946563605.1 uncultured Clostridia bacterium
TTGCGTCCCGAATCTTTGGTGACTTTCTTTTCGCAAGAAAGTCACCGCGGTGTGGGGCGAGTAGCCCCACGCTTTAAAGGGGGGCTGGGGGTCGCAACCCCCAGCTTCATCTTACTGGTTTTCTTGAAACCAGAATAGAGGAGAGTGGGGCGAGTAGCCCCACATCTTAGGGGGCAAGGGGGAGAATCCCCCTTAAAAATTTTCCCAGTTTCTTGAAACTCAAAAAAGTTTTTATTCAAAATCAGAAATAGCGTTGCGGACGATTTCCAGAATGTCGCCGTTGCGAACCAGCGTTTCAGCCGACTTGATGTCCTGCCAAAGCTCGCGGTCAATCTCGTAAAAGGCAATATCTTTGCGGACGCGGTCGAAGATCTGCTGGTGAACCGGCGAAATGCCCTGACCGTGGGTGTTCAGTCTGCGACGGATGTCGATTGCCTGACAGGCGGTCAGCAGTTCGTCCGCCAGAACGGACAGGGTGTTCTGAACGATCCAGCCGGCTTTTCTTGCAGCGGTCGTTCCCATCGAAACCATGTCTTCCTGATTTGCAGAGGATGGAATGGAGTCTACCGAAGCCGGATGCGCCAGAACCTTGTTTTCGGAAACCATCGAAGCCGCAGCGTACTGAACAATCATAAAGCCGGAGTTGACGCCGCCTTCGGTGGTCAGGAACGGAGTCAGACCGTTGGACAGCGCGGCATTGACCATCCTTTCGGTTCGGCGTTCGGAAATATCGGCGATTTCGGAGCAGGCAATGCCCATGAAATCGAATGCGAGCGCCATCGGCTCCCCGTGGAAGTTTCCGCCGGAGATGACGTCTTCATTCTCAAGGAATATCAGCGGATTGTCGGTAACAGCGTTGAGTTCGATCTCGATTTTTTCTTTCACATATTCCAAAGCATCGCGGATAGCGCCGTGTACCTGTGGGATGCAGCGCAGGGAGTAAGCGTCCTGCACGCGGTCGGACTGGCAGTTGGAAAGGATTTCGGAGCCTTCGGTCAGCAGGCGGAAGTTTTTAGCGACCTTTAACTGACCCTTGTGACCGCGGACAGCGTGAACACGTTCGTCAAATGCGTTGAGCAGACCGGTCAATGCTTCCATTGTCATCGAGCCGATAATGTCCGCAAGCTGTGCTGCGCAGATGGTGTCGTACCATGCGAGCGTGCCGACGGAGGTCATAGCGCAGGTGCCGTTTGTCATGCCAAGACCCTCTTTGCAGAACAGGGTATCCAGCGGCTTGATGCCGGCTTTTTCCATTGCTTCAGCGCCGTCCATTTCAACGCCTTGGAAAACGGCTCTGCCCTTGCCGAGCATCGGCAAAGTCATGTGCGCCAAAGGAGCGAGGTCGCCGGACGCGCCCAGAGAGCCTTTCTGCGGAACAACCGGATGAACGCCCTTGTTGAGCATCTCCGCCATCATTTCCACCAACAGGGGACGAACGCCGGAAACGCCGCCGCACAATGCGTTTGCGCGCAGCAGCAGCATACCGCGGACAACCTCCTCGGAATAAGGGTCGCCGGTAGCGGTACAATGGCTGAGAATCAGGTTGGTGGACAGGGTGTTGGACATTTCTTCGGGAACAGCGACGCGGGCAAAATCGCCGAAGCCGGTGGTGATGCCGTAAGCGACACGCTTTTCCGAAGCGATTTTTTCAGCGAGCTCACGGGATTTCTGCATGATTGCCAACGCTTCTTTGGAAACGCTGACCTTTGCGCCGAATCTGGCAACAGCCAGGAAGGACTCGATGGTCAGACTGTGACCGTCGATGACAACCTCTTTGATAGTGGATGGATTCATCATCATATTTAACACGCACCTTTTTAAGATCAATGAATAAACGGATGTGTATTCTCTTTTGTTATAAAGATAACAGATGATAATAGGTGTGTCAAACGAAAAATGCAATTTTTTTGATAGTTTTAACATCTTTTTTTAACGGTGGTAGTTGCATATGTATAAATTGACTGGTAACATCAACAAAAAATAGTAAAATCATTCACCGATCGGATAGCAGGTTAGCAGGTTAAAGTGCATAAAGCCGAAAAGAACGCTTTCTTTTTGGAAGGGTCATTTTTTGGAAAATCGACCCCAAAATGGATAAAGAAACAGCGCATCCCATGACGGGATGCGCTGTTGAAAAAAATGGCACGAGGCAGTCTTTAAGTTTTATAAAAGCGGAAGAAGGTCGATGTCCTTTTCGCAGGACTGCCGGCTGTCCTTGTAGGAAACGCTCATGCCAAGCTCAGAATGATTGCCTTCGGGGGTAAAGGAATAGCGCTGACCGGCGGACCATGTTTCGTCTTGCAGATAATGCGCACTCATGCCGCCTGCTTCCGGGTCTTCGGTGCGGCCGTAAATCAGGATGGACCATTCGCCGGAAAAATCATCGGGAATCTGGAAAGAAATGGCGCCGTTTTCGCAGAGAATACTTTTTTCCAGCTGTTCAATCGGATCGGCGGCTGACTTGGTAAAGCTGCATCCGATGAACAGAAAAGCAAAGCAGATCAGCAGGCAGCTCAATGAAAATCTTTTTGTCATGGTAATTCCTCCTTGGCGGATAAGATTTTTTATCAGTATAGCATAGAAAAAGAAGTTGAAGCAAGGGGTGTGTGTTGGAGGAAAACGAAAAAGAGGTTGAAAGATAACCAAAAGATGGTACAATGAAAGTATCTGGAATACAGCCAAACTTTACCAACATACAAGCCAGGTGAGCAGGAAATTTTGTTTTCAAGAGAAAGTGAGTTTATGGTTATCAGAAGAAAGGGCAAGAGATTATGGCTGAAAGAAATCTAACATTTGAAGAATGGAGCAATCTGTCAGAAGAAGAAAAAGGCGAGCGCTACCGCGAGTTGTCCAGTGTGCCCTTCCCGGATTAACGGACACGAAATCACAAGAAAAAGTTGAATGAATTT
>CAMNVW010000224.1 GCA_946563605.1 uncultured Clostridia bacterium
CGCAACCCCCAGATAGTCTTACCGGTTTGCTGAAACCGAAACAGAAGCTAGGGGGGTGGGGGATACTCCCCCACAAGGATTTTCGGCTTTGGCAAAAGCCGGCTATGTCTGTGCGTGGAGGACATCCTGCAAAACATTTTGAACAATTTTTTTCTGCGGCTCGCAAAGCTCCTGCTGATTGACCTGATGGTAAAACCGCTGGAACAGCTCGTCCGGCGGCAGTGCGGCTAAATCCTCCGACGGCACAAACTCCTGCTGCGGCAGAAGCTGCTGAAAAGAAAGCCCCAATGTGTGCGGATAGACCTCGCGCAGACGGCTCATGGCGTTGAGCACCGGTCCCTGCGAAATGATTTGGGCGAAAACATAGTCGTCGCTGGCGCGCCTGCGGTCGCAAAGCTCGTCAATCGTGCCGCGTATCACACGCAAATCGCGGCGCGGCGTGATGGGAACAAGGGAAACCGAAATCTCGCCCTTTTCCTTTAGTTCCACAATGGTGACGGATTTGCGGCTGTTGGCTTCGTCCACCGAATATTTGAGCGGCGAGCCGCTGTACCGCATCGTGTCGCTGCCTGCACGCTGTGCGCCGTGCAGATGCCCTAACGCGATATAATCAAAGCAGTCGGCACAGGAAAGGTCAGTAAGGTCGCTGGTTCCGACCGATGTCTCACAGCCGCAGCAAAGGGGGACTTCTGCTTTCCCCGAACCGTCGGCGTGGTGATTTTGCCGCATAAAAAAGCCATGTGCCAGCAAAACGTTTCGTTCGCTTTGGTCGATGCGGCTGCGGTTGTGCTCGATGATTTTCTGAAACGCTTCGGTGGAGGAATGGATCTCCTTGTCCTCATATTGCAGGCGAACTTGCTGCGGTAGAAAGTAGGGCAGCAGAAAAAAGTTGACGGCGCCGTAGGAATCCGTCAGGGTGATTTTTTGCAGCTGGGGCTGCCATCCGCCGGCAAGGTGCAGTCCGCTTTGCTCAAACAACCGGCTGCCGTAAGCGATGCGCCGCGCGGAATCGTGGTTTCCGCTGATGGCGAGAATCGGCAGATGATAACGGGAAATCAGCGTTGTAAAAATCTCGTCCAATAAACTGACCGCCTGTGCGGACGGAAGCGAGCGGTCGTACAGGTCGCCGCTGATGAGCAAAGCATCGATCTGCTCTTGTTCGATGATGGCGCACAGTTGAGTAAAAAAATCCCGCTGGTCGTCCAGCAGGGAAAATTCAAACAGACTGCGCCCGATGTGCCAGTCGGAGGTGTGCAGCAGCTTCATGATCATCTCTCCTTGACAAATAAAGTAATCTTGAGATGATTATAGCACAAATTTCCCCCAAAAAGAATAAGCACAGTGACAATTGGAAAATATAGCAACAGAATCAACTGGGAGAAGGTGAGGCTTTGTCTGGGAAAAAGGGAAAATATTGGGAGAGCCTTTTGCAGGCGAGCATATTTTTTCTCCTGTACGAGCTTGCGGCGGAAAGCTCCTTTTATCTGCTGGAATTATCGCTTGCCGCGCTGGCGCTGTGCTTTTTGTGGGAGGAACGCGCGGCGGTGCGCCATCCGATTCGGATGATTGGGGAAGGCGTCGCGCTGACAAAACCGCTGGGGAAAATCTGGATAATGTGCGTGCTGTACCTTGGTTGGGAACTTGTGACGGTGTCTTTTTCACCGGCGCCCGAGGGGGTGTGGGAAAAGTATAAGGTCGTTGCTTTGATGCTGTTTTTGTCCGCGCTCATGCTGTGGGCAGCCAAGGACAAAACGGAATGGGAAAGGCAGAGATTTGTGCGCAGATGTGCGGACACCATCGCCGCCGCAGGTTTGACAGCAGCGGTAATGTCGGTGGTGAATGTGGCGTTTCCGATCTTTTATCCGGTGATTTACGGACGGCGGCTGTCGCTGCGGCTGGATTACAACCTGTTTTCGACGGTGATTTTGATGGGGCTGATAGCAGGGAGCTTCCTGCTCAGGAAAAAACCGCCGCTTCATCCGCGCGTTTTCTTTTTGTATTTAATCACAGCGCCGGCAATCATCCTCAGTTCGTCGCGGCGCAGCTTTGTGCTGCTGATTGTTTTCTTTGTCTGGCAGGTGGTGTGGAGTATCCTGCACGCGGACAAATCGCTGCGTCTGCATCTTGCAGGGGGATGGCTTGCGGTACTGCTGGGGGTCGTCAGCATGAGCGGCTTGATGCAGGTTTACCTCAACCATCAGTATGAGCGGCGGCTTCAGCTGAAAGAACCGATGGTTTCGCAGTCGGAAAGCTCTGCGCTCGAACGCTATGAGCAGATGGGACAAAGCGGCAGTGAATCCAAACGCCTGCTGATTTGGTCGGTAGCGGCAAAGGAACAGCGCAGCTACACCGCCGCGCAGAAAATGTTCGGCAAAGGTTTTGGCTATGACCGTCTGCTGTATCAAATCAGCGAGGACAGCAGGCTGAAGGAAGCATATCCGCCCGAATCGCGGCGATTGCTTTCGGCGCACTGCTTTGTGCTGACCGACCTGCTCAACGGCGGCTATGTGCAGGCAATTTTGGGACTGGGGATTTGGTTTTTGATAGGGCTGCGGCTGCTCAAAGCGCTGCTTCAAAAGCGCAGGGGCGCGATGTTTTTTTGCATCACATTGGGGATCGTTTTTTTTAATAATTTTATTTCCAACCGCTACGGCTTCGGATACGATAAATATTTCTGGCTGCTGCTCACAATGATGACGCTTTTTTAAGGGGGCAAGTCACGCTTACAGTTTTGCTTTGCAACTGGCTTTGTGTTGCGTGACCTTGAGAATGGAACTGCGTTCCATTCTCCCTAGTTTCTAGAAAGTTGTTGTGGGGCTGCTCGCCCCACTCCCAGAAGTCTTTTGTGGGGGTTGCGACCCCCACACCCCCTTTAAGCGTGGAGCTACGCGCTCCACACCG
>CAMNVW010000225.1 GCA_946563605.1 uncultured Clostridia bacterium
AACTCAGCGACTCTCCCCCATAAAACCTTTGGTCGGGGAAGAACTGTTAAGGTTTTGTCTGCGTGGGTGTAGAGTTTGACAAAGCCAAACTCAAGACGTTCAGTGTGAACAAGGAGCGCCTGACAATAAAGTGTTCCACACTCTGCGGAGTGCGACCAAAGGCTCCGCCTTTGGAATCTGTGAGCTTTTTGAAAAAAGCTCAATCAAAAACTTTTGAATAAAAAAATTGGCGCATTGACGCGAAAAAACAGAAAAATTCCTTGACACTGCCCTGCGATGATGTTAATATATACCCAAACACTTACATCTTTATATGGAACGATAGAGGCGCACTTTTCATGAGTAGCATAGGATAAGGCTGCCAAAGCTGTTTGAGTCCTTTGCAAAAGGGAACGGTGCCGAAGGGAGTATTTCGGCGAATACTGCCCTGGGTGTGTCCTGAACAAGGGCGCAACTGTCACCGCATTTGCGGTGAAGCGCTATCCGGTTTTCTCCTTTTGATCCGTTTAAAAGCTTTTCGAATCAAAAAGGGAATTTGCCCCTATCAACATTTCGCCGGTTTTTATACCGGCTTTTTTCATATCTCCGCTTGTCCTTTGCCCTAATATTCGGCATTTTTAAAAGGAATAAAGCATACAGTGTTTTATCCTCAAAATTCTGAAAGGATGTATCACAAATGAAACAGTATCATGTAGCCGTCATCGGCGCGACCGGCATGGTCGGTCAGAGATTTATCTCCCTGCTGGAAAATCACCCTTGGTTCACCGTCACCGTTCTTGCAGCTTCCGCCCATTCTGCCGGAAAGACCTATGAAGAAGCGGTCGGACACCGCTGGATGATGAACACTCCTATTCCTGAACGCATCAAATCCATCGTGGTAAAAGATGCTGTCGCGGATGCTGAATCTATCGCTCACAGCGTTGATTTCGCTTTCTGTGCTGTTGATATGAAAAAAGACGAGATCCGTGCGCTGGAAGAAACCTATGCAAAATATGAGTGTCCTGTCATGTCCAACAACTCCGCTCACCGCTCTACACCGGACGTTCCGATGATCATTCCTGAGATCAACGACGATCACGCGCAGATTATCGAGGCACAGAGAAAACGCCTTGGCACCAAACGCGGCTTTATTTCGGTAAAATCCAACTGCTCTTTGCAGAGCTACGTTCCGGCGCTCCATCCGCTGCGTGAATTTGGTATCACCAAAGCATTGGCCTGCACCTATCAGGCAATTTCCGGTGCCGGCAAAAACTTTGAAACCTGGCCGGAAATGATCGACAACGTTATCCCATTCATCGGCGGCGAGGAAGAAAAGAGCGAACAGGAACCGCTGAAAATCTGGGGCACCATTTCCAACAACGAAATTGTACCTGCAAGCACCCCCTCCATCACAACCCAGTGCATCCGTGTGCCTGTCACCGACGGTCATCTTGCTGCCGTATTTGTATCCTTTGAGAAAAAACCAACCATTGAGGAAATCAAGGAACGCTGGAACAACTTTGCAGGTTATCCGCAGCAGCAGCTGCTGCCTTCCGCACCAAAGCAGTTCCTCACCTATTTTGAGGAGGATAACCGCCCGCAGACCAAGCTCGACCGCAATCTGGAAAACGGTATGGGCGTTTCTGTCGGACGTCTGCGCGAAGATACCCAGTATGACTACAAATTTGTTTGTCTGTCTCACAACACCATCCGCGGTGCAGCTGGCGGTGCAATCCTGATGGCAGAAACCCTTGCAAGCAAAGGATACCTTGATTAGTAACAGGAGGACACGACATGAAGAACACCATCTTCACCGGTTCGGGTGTGGCAATCATCACACCAATGAATCCTGACGAATCCATCAACTTTGAAAAGCTCGGTCAGCTCATCGACCATCAAATCGAAAACGGTACCGACGCCATCATCATCTGCGGTACCACCGGCGAATCTTCCACCATGACCGATCAGGAACACATCGACACCGTCGCCTATGCGGTAGAGCGCACAAAGCACCGCGTTCCTGTTATCGCAGGTGCAGGCAGCAACCACACCTCCTACGCGGTATGGATGTCCAAGGAAGCAAAAAAAGTGGGTGCGGATGCTCTGCTGCACGTTACCCCCTACTACAACAAAACCTCCCAGACAGGTTTGATCCGTCACTTCAACACCATTGCGGACGCTACCGATCTGCCGATCATTCTGTACAGCGTGCCGTCCCGCACCGGCGTCAACATCACACCGGCAACCTGCCGTGAGCTTTCCAAGCATCCAAACATTGTCGCTATCAAGGAAGCAAGCGGCAATCTCTCGCAGATTGCACAGATCGCACAGCTGTGCGGCGATGATTTGGATATTTACTCCGGCAACGACGATCAGATCGTGCCGATTCTTTCTCTCGGCGGCAAGGGCGTTATCTCCGTCCTCGCAAATGTACTGCCTCAGCAGACCCACGATATTTGTCAGCTTTTCTTCGACGGAAAGATTGCCGAAAGCCGTCAGCTCCAGCTTCAGCTTCTGCCGCTCATCAACGCACTGTTCTCGGACGTGAACCCGATTCCTGTCAAAACAGCGATGAATCTGATGGGACTGGAATGCGGCGAGTGCCGTCTGCCTCTGGTCGAGATGCAGCCACAGGCAAAAGAACACCTTGCCGCGCTGCTTAAAGAACAAAATTTGATTCACTATTTTGAGCGCAGGGTCGGGAAATCGTTTCTCGATCCTGCTTTTGTTAAAAAGAAAGGACGTTTTTTATGGTATCCATTCTTCTTTCCGGTGCAGGCGGCAAAATGGGACAGGTTATCACCCAGGCTGTTGCACAGCGCGACGACTGCCGCATTGTTGCAGGTATCGACCTTCATGCCGCTGACTACACTTATCCATGCTTCACCAAACCAAACGAATGTACCGTTGACTGCGACG
>CAMNVW010000226.1 GCA_946563605.1 uncultured Clostridia bacterium
ACCAGCGCCGATGTTCCTCCGGCTGTGTAGTGGGTCTGCGGAATAAAAATCAGCAGGATAAACAATCTTGCTAAGACAAGCAGCGAAATCATCTGCATAGTGCTTATTTTCGGCGTTTTTACGCGTTCATTCAGCACCGCTACGCCTCCTCTCCCTTGTTTTCTTCCTTTAATCGGCTGCCCGGCAAATCCTGCACCCGCAAACGCAGCTTCCCAAGCTGTTTCCAGCTTCTGCGCCAGAAATTATCGCGCATATCCACCGCAGAATAGGGGCTTGTTGGTGCGGTAATCGGAATCCCAAACGATTCGAGCGCACACAGATTTGTCAGCAGCAGTATAAATCCAACCGCTATGCCGTACAGCCCCCACGTGCCGCCCACGATGATAAACACAAATTTCAGCACCGCTGTTACCTCATACAGCGACGGCACAACAAAGGAACTGAGCGCGGTCACGGCAACGACCATGACCATCGAAGAGCCGATGATGCCGGCTTTTACCGCTGCGTCACCAATGACAAGCGCACCGATAATGCTCACCGCATGACCGACCGGACGCGGCAGCCTAAGTCCTGCTTCGCGCATGATTTCATAGATGAGGTGGATCACCAGCGCTTCGGTCATCATCGAAAACGGCGTCTGCTGTTCCGAGGTCGCAATATTAAACAGCAGCGTATCCGGCAGCATTTCCGGACTGAACACAGTGATTGCCACATACAAGCCAGGCAGAAAAATCGAGATAAAAAAAGAAAGATATTTTAACATTCTGATGAACGAGCCGTAATATGGACGGTAGGAATAATCGTCCATGCTTTGAAAATGCTCCGAAAAAAGATAGGGCACAATCAGTGCAAACGGTGTGCCGTCCACCAAAATGCCGATGCGCCCCTCGTTAATTTTGGCGCACAGCGTATCGGGGCGTTCGGTCGTGCCGAGTGTCGAAAAAGGCGACAGCGGACTTCCCTCCAAATACGGCTTCAGATACCCCTGGCTGAGCACAATATCGGAACTGAGTCCGCCAAGCTTTTCTTTCACCGCATTCACCAGTTTTGGATCCGCCGTATCGGTCAGATAAACCAGACAAATGTCCGTCCTGCTTTTTTCCCCTAACGAAAGGTTGTCAAACTTTAAGCTGGGCGAACGTATTCTGCGGCGAATCATTGTTTGATTCACCTTGATTGGCTCTACAAAGCCCTCCCGCGAACCTGTGATGTTCATTTCGGTGCTCGGTTCGGAAATCGAGCGGAAGGAATATCCCTGCATACCGCAGGCGATACCGCGGTCTACGCCGTCAATCAGCAGCACGACAAAGCCCGACAGCAGATAGGTAAACAGCTCGTCATAGGTGAAAAATTCCTTCTGGTCGCCGGAAAAAACGTTGTCGCGCCCGATCCATTGGGCAACCGCCTCTGGGTCGGCGCCATCGAGCGAAAGTTCGGTGAGCGGACGCAGCATAATTTGTGTACAAAGCGTCATGTCAACCATTCCTTCGCACATCAGCACGCTCACCTTGACGCCGCTTACCTCAATCTGACGCTCCTGCAAATCGCTGGAGTTCTGCGCAAACGCCCGAATCTTCACGATATTTTCCATCAAGTCCTTTTGCAGCCTCGCCTGTGCCTGTTTGCGCGTACCGACGCCCTGCGGCGATGAAGCGTCAAACAGACCTCCTTTTTGCTGCTTTTTCGTCTGATCCTCATAAAAAAACAGCTGCTTCCAGAATTTCTTCATAAAAACCACCTCTCCAAAAAACCTTCTCTTTTTTATGCAGGTATCCAAAAATCTTACAGGTTATTTTCGCAACTAGTATCTGCATAATTTTGGTGCTTTATACCGATACTAGCTTTTGAATTTTACAAGGAGAGAAACGAATATGTTGATTTCTTTTTTGAGAACGCTGATTTTATATGCTATCGTCATCTTTGGAATGAGAATCATGGGCAAACGTCAGGTCGGTCAATTACAGCCATCGGAACTTGTCATCACCATCCTGATTTCCAACATCGCCACCCTGCCGATTGAAAACAGCGACGTTCCTCTGGTTTTGGGCGCTGTTCCCATCATCACCTTGATCTGCTTCGACGTGCTGGTGTCGATGCTGAGTTTAAAAAGCATCCGTTTTCGCCATCTGGTCGCAGGCAATCCGCGCATCCTGATTCAAAACGGTATCATCGACCAAAAGGAGCTTGCGAACCTGCGCTTTTCCATCGATGATTTAATGGAGGAATTGCGGACAAACGACATCTTTGACCTGCGCGAGGTGGAACTGGCAATCGTTGAGACGACCGGTCATCTTTCCGTCTGCAAAAAATCGCAGCACGAGACGCTCACCCCCAAAACTGCTAATATCCATATCGAAAATACACCGCCGCCCTTTGTTGTCATCAGTGACCGCAAGATCATCGACGATGGTCTTACGCTCTGCGGCATCTCCGCACATACTTTAAAGGAACTATTAAAAAAAGAAGGGTACCGTCCTGAGGATATTTTCCTCATGACCTGTACCTCTGATGGAGATTATTATATTGTACCAATCAGCAAAGCGTAAACAAGGAGGTTTTTCAATTGAAACGATTTTACGGCGCCATCGCCATGCTTTCTCTGATTGTATTGTGTTCGGTATTCACCCTTTTACAGTGCCGCAATTTCCACAGCACGGCGGTTGCGCAGCTCACCCAAATGATGGAAAGCGCAGAAAACGGCCGCCCTCAGCAGGCAGCCGTTTTAGCCGAGCAGTTTTATGAATCCTGGCAGGAAACGAAGGATTCCATGGTCTGGTATATCCGGCACGAACCTTTGGAAAGAATTACCGACATTTCTTCCCATTTGGAGTACCTCGCCAAATACAACGATCTTTCCCAGCTGCTGGCGCAAGCCAATCAGCTGATGACCTGTATCGA
>CAMNVW010000227.1 GCA_946563605.1 uncultured Clostridia bacterium
CAGGAAAGAAGCGCGGCAGAGAAGAATTTGCGTTGTTTCATCATCGTTCCACCTTTCCGGTTTATACAAATGGTTTATGAAGTATGATATAAAATATTTTATCACACCAATTTTTGTCTGTAAATGTCGGACTTGGTAAAATTTTGGAAGTGTGGTATAATCAGCATCGTATTTGGATGCGGGATAAAATGAAAGATGGGGATAGGTTCATGAAAAGAGAATTAGGGATTGCACGGTGTGGTCTTGCGTGCTGTTTGTGTTCGGAAAACCAAAAATGCGGCGGATGCGGTTCCAATGAATGTCCCGACAATGATTGGTGTGAGAATAAAAAATGTTCGATGGAAAAAGGAATAACGCATTGCTATAAATGTAAAGAAGATTGTAAAAAAGGACTGCTGAATAAAATCAAGCCATATGCGTTCACTTTGTTTATGAAAAGATATGGCGAAGAAAAGCTGTTGGATTGTTTAGCAGAAAACGAGAAAAAGGGAATCGTATATCATCGGGAGGGCATCACTGGGGACTATGATGATTTCGATGACGTGGAACAGCTGGTCGAATTTATTGTGACGGGAAAACGGTGAAAAGAAAGGAGATGAATAAAATCGAACGAATCGTTGTTTGCGTTGCTCATGTGAAAGGGTGCGGCCAAAAAGAAATGAGCGCATTGGGAAAAGAGCTTGCATGGCTTGCGCTGGAGGAACTGACGGGAAAAGACCGGCAGTCGTTGGAAAGCGAGGGGATCCTTTTTGCGAAAAGAAAAAGCGGGCAGCCGTTTTGGCAGGGGAGTACGGCACATCTTTCCATCACACACACAAAGGATACATCCGCAGCGGCAGTTGCGGCTGTTGCTGCTGCCGCAGCATACTGCGGGGTGGGAATCGACATGGAAGCCGCCGACAGAGAAAGTCTGCGTGCGGCAAAACGGATGTTCTCCAAAGCAGAGCAGCAGTGGATGGAGCAGCAAAAAGCATCGGGTGAAAACCATGCTTTTGCAAAGCTGTGGACGCTGCGTGAAGCTTATGCAAAATGGACAGGGGAAGGGCTTGCCGGCTTATCAAAGCGACCTGAGGTGGAATTTAAGATTGCCAAAGAAACGGTGCAGTGCAGTGATGACAGCTGTCAGGCGGCGCAGATTCTCTTGCAGATGGACAAAACGCAGGAAGAATCCGGCAAAATGATCCTGTCTGTTCTCATCGACAAAAGGGCAGAAAATCAGGTGATTTTGGAGGTCATCACAGCGGATGGAAAATATTTTAAAAATATTGGAAAAAACACTTGACAAGCGATAAAAGTTTATGTATAATAATCCATGTTGTCAAGAGGCAACTATGTTGTGAAAGCAACGAAATTTTGCGGGTGTAGTTCAATGGTAGAATCCCAGCCTTCCAAGCTGGTCGCGTGGGTTCGATTCCCATCACCCGCTCCATAAAAATGCGCCAATAGCTCAGCTGGATAGAGCAACTGCCTTCTAAGCAGTAGGTCGGGAGTTCGAGTCTCTCTTGGCGCGCCATATGGTGGGTATGGCCTAGTTGGTTAGGGCGCCAGATTGTGGCTCTGGAGGTCGTGAGTTCAACTCTCACTACCCACCCCATAAAAAAGGCTTTTTCTTTACAAAAGCCTTTTTTCTTTATCTATTGGGCTGTCGCCAAGCGGTAAGGCACAGGACTTTGACTCCTGCATCTCGTGGGTCCGAATCCCGCCAGCCCAGCCAGAAAATAACATCCCTCTTTTGAGGGGTGTTATTTTTTGTTTAAAATGAAAGGCGGGTTCGGACCCAGGCTTGGGACGAGTCCGTGAAAAAACATTTCGGGGAAATGTTTTTAGGACGAGAGATTTGCGAGTGTACCGAGCAAATCAACCGCACGCGAAGCGGCGGAGAATCCCGCCAGCCCAGCCAGAAAAACACCTGATAAACGGCTTTGTTATGCGGTTTGTTGGGTGTTTTTCTTTTTGCCCGTCTTGAGGTTTGACCTTGTTTTTCTCAATCACTCAACAAGTTGTCAAATCTTTCCTCCAAAAGTTGTGCTGTTAGTTCCATGTCAACCTCTCTTGTAAGGGGGATTTTTTTTATTTTAAATATAAATTTTTTGTTGCATTTTTATGAACTATCTGATATAATTTGAAAAATTCACTTGTTTGTGAATTTTTGCGGCACTAGTTCACACAAACATCATTTTTATCATTGGAGGGGATTTATTATGGAATCACAAACAAAACGAAGCAGCTTTTCAGGCTCAATCGGCTTTGTACTCGCAGCTGCCGGAAGCGCAGTCGGACTCGGCAATATTTGGCGTTTTCCTTATCTTGCTGCCAAAGACGGTGGGGGAGTCTTTCTCTTTTGTTACCTCATTCTTGCATTGACATTCGGTTTTACACTGCTGACAACCGAAATCGCTATCGGTCGTAAAACACGCCAAAGCCCGCTGACTGCCTATAAGGTCATGCACAAAAACTGGGGCTGGATCGGCATTTTAGCTTGTCTTGTTCCGCTCATGATCCTGCCTTATTACAGCGCGATAGGCGGCTGGGTGCTCAAATACCTTTTCACCTATTTAACCGGCGGTGCGGGTGCTGCTGCAACAGATAGCTATTTCACCGGTTTCATTACTTCACAATACAGCCCGATTATATGGTTTTTGATTTTTCTTCTGGCGACTACCTATATTGTTTACAAAGGCGTTGATGCAGGAATCGAGCGTATTTCCCGTATTTTAATGCCTGTCCTTTTAATCCTGATTTTAGGTATCGGATTCTTTTCGCTGACGTTAAAGCATACCGACGGCAACGGCGTCGCACGCACCGGACTTCAGGGTTTCCTTGTTTATGTGGTTCCCGATTTTTCGGGCATGACCTTTAAGGAGTTTATGCTGATCCTTATGGATGCTATGGG
>CAMNVW010000228.1 GCA_946563605.1 uncultured Clostridia bacterium
TCAGCCCGTCGGGCACGGTGATCTCCACCTTTTTGTTCGCCAGATTCAGCTTGCTTTCCACCGCAATGTGCAGAGTGAACTGCTTAGAAAAGTCAACGGTAAAGGAGGTTCCATCTGACAAAGCTTGATTGTTTACGCCCTCCGCCCAAATCTCGGCGGTGGCAATCTTCATTCCCTCGGTAGCGCCATCGTCCAGCGTCTGAATATTCAGGATCTCCACAAACGCTAAAAGCTTGTCGATCTTGTCTGCGTCGATCTGGGTCTGTTCTTCCCACGCCATGCGTTCGTATGCCTGTTTGGCGGCAATGGCCTGCTCCGAAAGGCTAAGCATACCTTGTTCGTCCAACTCCTCTGTCTGCTCCAGCAGAGCAAGGACGGCGTCGATCTGCTTTTCCACGGGACAGATGGGGCAGATAAAGCTGCACACGGGGTTTTCCTCTGTATAGCCGCACTTCTCATCATGCTTCATATGGTGTTTGCACATTTCTGCTCCGACTGTTTCCGGCTGTTCTTCAGTATTGGGCTTGGTATCCGTTTTCTCCTGCTCTTTCACGGAACAGATGGGGCAGATAAAGCCGCACACGGGGTTTTCCTCTGTATAGCCGCACTTCTCATCATGCTCCATATGGTGTTCGCACATTTTTGCTCCGACTGTTTTCTGCATAAGTTCCTCGGTCGCCGATACTGCCATCATATTTGCGCTGAGCAGCACAACACAAAGTGCCACGCTGACAGCTCTGCGCCAAAAATAAGGTCTGTGTTTATGTGATTTCATTGATATAACCCTCACTTCCCCATAAATACAAACTATCTCGCGATAAAAGAGACCAAAAGCTAAAAAATGAATGTTGTGTTTTGCATTAGAGCTATAATCAAAAGGTACCTTTTGACAACCCTCTTCATTTTCGAATTATACAGCAAAATGGTCTGAACTACAAGACCATTTTGCTGATTTTAAATGTAAATCATGAAGGCTTTTCTTATTGTGAAGTACAAGAATGTTATTGGCGAAATATTGCCAAAAGGCACACCTTTTGACAGACATACATTTTTATTACCTCGTCTATTTTCTCCGGTAGCAGCCGGTATTCCCTCAATCTACGATAAAACGATTGATTTATATATTGACCTGTGATATATTTTAGAGAACAGAATAACCTTAGCAATTGGGAGGCAGCCAAATGATTTTTCAAAAAATGGGTGCTAACAACAAAAAGTAACAGTTCAGAGACCGGCGGCGATTTAAAAAGGAGATTCCTATGTTAAAAGCAATCGTTATTGGATGCCCGGGTTCCGGCAAAAGCACCTTTGCACGGAAACTGCAAAAGTCGACAGGGCTTCCACTATTTTATTTAGATATGTTGTGGCATAGACCTGACCAAACCAACATTTCCACCGAGGAATTTGACGCGCGCTTGTCTGAAATCCTCCAAACCGAGCGGTGGATCATCGACGGAAATTACAACCGCACGTTGGAAATGCGTCTGCGCGAATGTGACACCGTCTTTTTAATGGATTACCCATTGGAAGTCTGCCTTGCCGGTGCAGCGGCGCGCATCGGACAAAAACGTGAGGATCTTCCTTGGATCGAAACGGAGTTTGACCCGGAATTTCATCAATACATCTTGGATTTTCCAAAGGATCAGCTGCCGCAAATCTATGAAACACTCGCCAAATATCGGGACAGCAAACATATCGTCATCTTCCATTCCCGTGCAGAAGCCGACGATTATCTGTCCCGTCTGACAGCGTAACACACTTGCTTATAACATTTGTCTGCTCCATGTCTTCAATAGTACCGTAAAACCCCGAGAAACATAGTGTATGTTCTTATCGAAGATTTTGCAGAAGATTGCTTTTTTGTAGCTTCTCCATTGTTATTAAAACGATTATGAAGTATTTTATATAAACTTATTGTATAACTAAAACACTTAAACTCCTTGAATAGACATCAATATTGTGATATAGTTAAAAAATAAAAATTTAAGGGGTACAAAATGGATTTAAAAACAATATCTTTATTTTCTGGTGCCATGGGGCTTGATTTAGGTCTTATGCAAGCAGGAATTGATGTGAAAATAGGGCAAGACCTTGATAATTCTTGCATCAAGACTATGTCTGCAAATGGACATAAAAGTATTGCTGGAGATATCCGAAATATATCTCCAGGTTCTATTCTGGAACTGGTAGGTATGAAAGTCGGCGAACCATTTTTAGTTTGTGGCGGTCCTCCTTGTCAACCATTTTCGACAGCTGGTAAACGGTTAGGAATCAATGATCCCAGAGGTAGTTTGTTCAAAGATTTTGTGCGAATGATTGATGAAATCCGTCCTCGATTCTTTGTGATGGAAAATGTCAAAGGATTGATGAGTTCCGCATTAAAAGATAAAAATGGTAATAACACCGATACCAAGATACTAGATATTATTCTGGATGAATTTCGCAAACTGAATTATAAAACAGTTTATGGTGTTTTAGATGCGGTCAATTATGGTGTTCCACAGTTTCGTGAAAGATTTGTTATGATAGGCAGCAGAGATAACGAGAACATTTTTCTTCCTGTTCCTACCCATTTTCGTATACACCAGAATCCTGCATATCGTTGGACTACACTTGGCAATGTAATCAAAGACCTTGAAAATGCAGATGGTGAATGTGCTATGTTTAGCGATAGCAGATTACAGTTTTTGAAAATGGTTCCTGAAGGTGGAAACTGGAAAGACCTACCTGCCGACATTTTGCCAGATGCTATGGGTGGTGCCTATTCATCCGGCGGTGGTAAAGTCGGTTTTTATCGTCGTTTGTGCAATTAACCACCAACTACCAAAATATTAAAAAATACGAAAAAAAAAGCAACAAAAATTTTTAAAACCACAAAAAAAAAACCCATTA
>CAMNVW010000229.1 GCA_946563605.1 uncultured Clostridia bacterium
GGTGATTCCAAGCCTTTTGATTTTGACAGCGGAACATAAAACGAATGAAAAAGAAAAGAAAATGCCGGCGGTTCCCTCACGATATATTCGCTAGCGCCGGATGGAACAGATGAAGGGAGAAAGAATGAAAAAAGAACAGCTTATACTTCTTTGGGATAAGCTCTGGGAAGGGCTTGGAACCCTAAAAAAAAGAGGGTTTTTCCATATTATTGCGGGTTCCACCCTTGCAAAGATCGCAGGCTTTGTATCGGTATTTTTTCTGCCGCGCTTTCTTTCTAAAAACGATTATGGACTGCTTACCTATGTTGATAATATACGAAATTATGTCATGCTCTTAAACGGCATCGGCATCACAAATGCGACGCTGCGCTACTGCGCGCAAAAGGGCAGCGATGAGGAAAAGAAAGGATATTTTTTAACCTCATTGAAGGTGGGTATCACGGCGGATGTTTTGTTGATCATCTTTACTGCGGCAGCGTATCTCATGATTCCGTTTCCGTTTGAAGGCGCGCGCTTTCAGCTGGTGGTGTCGTCGTGTTTGCCGATCCTCTATTTCCTGTTTACGGATATTCAGCTTTTGCTGCGCGCGACCTTCCAAAACAAACGTTACTCGGTGTACAATTTTACCTATTCCTTCCTGCTGATGATTTTCCAGATCATCTTTGCAGTGCTTTGGGGTGTCACCGGCGTGATGGTCAGCAGATATATCTCGATGGGATTGTGCGTTTTGATGGGTTTTTTGCTGATCCGCGACCTGCCGATGATGAAAGTAAAGGCATTGATGCCGAGCCGCGAGGAAACCTACACCATGATCCGCTTCAGCATCGTCATGCTCACAGCGTCGGCATCATCGATGGTCATGAGCTACAACGAAACCTTTATCGTTGGTCAGCTGCTGAAAAATGAGGAGCTGCTTGCGGAATACCGCGTGGCGTCGAACATTTTGTCCATTTCGCTGTTTTTGCTGGAAGCGTTGCTGATATTTATTCTGCCGTATTTTATCCAGCACATCAATGACAAACGATGGATCTGGGACAGCTATAAAAAGCTGTTTGCCATCAACGGCGCTGTGATGACCCTTTTCCACTTGGGATTGTTTATCTTTGCAAAGCTGTATCTGTTTGTGTTTGCAGGACCGGAGTATCTGGGCGCGGCGCCTCTTGTGCGAATGTTCTTGATCGCGTCCTGGATTCAGGCGGTGTTCCGGGGAATCTCGGGAAATATCCTGGCGGTGACGGGAGAAGAAAAGTTTAACCTCAAAATCAATATCATCTTTGTAATTGTCCATGCAGTCATCGACGTTACGGCGGTAAAGCTGCTGGGAATCTACGGCGCGGCAATCGCGCTGATCGTTGTTTATTTTTTATCGGGCCTTATAATGAACCTTCATTTAAGAAATATATGTAAATCACAGATTGGAGAGATAAAAAATGATGAAGAATGAATTGCTCCGAAAAATAGAAAATAAGGAAATCGTAGTCGGCGTTGTTGGCTTGGGCTATGTTGGTCTGCCGCTTGCGGTAGAAAAAGCCAAAGCAGGCTTTAAGACTATCGGCTTTGATGTTCAGCCACAGAAGGTGGAGATGGTCAACGCAGGACATAACTACATCGGCGATGTTGTGGACAGCGACCTTGCAAAAATCGTAGAGAGCGGAATGCTTTCTGCAACCACCGATTTCAGCTTTGTCAAGGATGTTGACTTTGTTGCAATCTGCGTGCCGACTCCGCTGGACGCGCATCAGCAGCCGGACATCAGCTATGTGCGCGATTCTGCAACCGCTGTTGCAAAACACCTGAAAAAAGGAACGATGGTCGTTCTGGAATCGACAACCTATCCGGGTACAACCGAAGAGCTGCTCAAACCAATTCTGGAAAAAGGTTCCGGTTTAAAATGCGGCGAGGACTTCTACCTTGGATTCTCTCCAGAACGTGTTGACCCAGGAAACCTGATTTACAAAACCAAAAACACCCCGAAGGTAGTCGGCGCAATTGGCAAAGACGCCACCGAAGTTATTGCGGCAATGTACCGTGCGGTACTGGAAGGTGAGGTTTACGAAGTATCTTCTCCGGCAGTTGCAGAGATGGAGAAAATTCTGGAAAACACCTACCGCAACATCAACATCGGCCTGGTAAATGAGCTGACCATGCTTTGCAACGAAATGGGCATCAGTATGTGGGAAGTTGTTGACGCAGCAAAGACCAAGCCATATGGTTTCCAGCCGTTCTATCCGTGTCCTGGACTTGGCGGTCACTGTATCCCCCTCGACCCATATTACCTGTCCTGGAAAGCAAGAGAGTATGGTTTCCACACTTCCATGATCGAAAGCTCGATGATGATCAACGACAAGATGCCGGAATACTGTGTAGACCGTGCGGCAAAACAGCTCAATAAAGTGAAGAAAGCAATGAACGGTGCGAAGGTTCTGGTTTTGGGCGTTGCATACAAACAGGATATTGATGATTACCGTGAAAGCCCGGCGCTGCGTGTCATCGAAGCGCTTGAGCGTGAAGGGGCAGAGGTTACTTACTATGACCCATGGGTAAAAGAGTACAGATACAAAGGTCAGACCCGTCAGAGTATCCCTGCACTGACCGAAGAGGTTCTGAAAGCGGCAGATCTTGTCATGGTAACAGCGGCGCACACCAATGTAGATTATGACATGGTACAGAAAAATGCAGATTTGATTTTTGATACCAAGAACGCCATGAAGAACATCCAGAACCGCAGCAATATCGAGGTGCTCTAGTACGAACTGGCAGTGCAGTAGATTGCCTTCGAGAACTGTACATTTTCTTCGCCATAAAGGGGCAGTTTGTATGTTTCTATGAAGGGGGAGTCGAGAGGGGGTATCCCCCTCTCTGCCGGAGGTTTCGGAACCA
>CAMNVW010000230.1 GCA_946563605.1 uncultured Clostridia bacterium
AATATTGACAGCAAACAAGCCTATCTGCATCGGTGGCTTTGCAAAAATCTGTGGTTTCTTCTGCCAATCCCTATTCTAATTGCAGTTCGCTTTGGATTTTCCCTTCTGCCTTTTCCATTTCCCTACAATGCACCCGTTGTGCTGGCACTGATTTTATATCTAATTATCTGTACACTGGTTGTCCATTTTTTAAAAAAATCCGATATACGCTAACTTTACATTGTCCGAAAAAAGCGATATAATGAAGAAAAATTTTCTTCTGGAGGGATTTTCAATGAAAATTGTTTTGCTGGAGCCGCTGGGTATTTCCCAGGAAATACTGGATGCCTGCGCAAAACCGTTGGTGGACGCCGGTCATACCTTTGAGAGCTATCCAAAGGACACCGACCCACAGGTTCAGATTCAGCGCGCAAACGATGCGGACATCATCATGATTGCAAATATGCCGCTTTCCGGTGAGGTCATCCGCGCTTGCAAAAACTTAAAATTTATCGACGTTGCTTTCACTGGTGTAGACCATGTTGATTTACAAGCCGCTAAAGAAATGGGCGTAAAGGTCAGCAACGCGGCAGGCTACTCTACCCAAGCAGTTGCAGAAATCGCACTGTGCATGATGCTCAATCTGCTGCGCAACATTCCACAGGTCGAACAAAGATGCCGTCAGGGTCAGACCAAAGATGGTCTGGTCGGCTGCGAACTTTCCGGCAAGACCGTCGGTATCGTCGGCGCAGGTGCAATCGGCTGCCGCACCGCTCAGCTTTGCCATGCTTTCGGCTGCAAGGTATTGGGTTACAAACGTCACATTGTTGGCAATGAACCTGATTTTATCGAATTTGTTTCGCTCGACGAACTGCTCAACCGTTCGGACATTGTTTCCCTGCACTGCCCAATCAATGAGGATTCCAAACACCTCATCAATGCTCAGACCATCGCGCAGATGAAGCAGGGTGCATATCTCATTAACACCGCACGCGGTCCCGTTGTGGATTCTCAGGCGCTTGCAGATGCCCTGAACAGCGGTTATCTTGCCGGTGCAGGAATTGACGTCTTTGAAAAAGAACCGCCTCTGGACACCGCCCATCCGCTGCTGCACAGCAAAAACACCATCGTCACACCGCACGTTGCCTTTGCATCCGCTGAATCCATGCTTGCGCGTGCAAACATTGTATTCGACAACATCGAAAGCTTCCTTGCCGGCAGCCAGAAAAACATCATCTTATAATCAAGTGAAAAAGGTTCCGTCTAAACGACGGAACCTTTTTTGATGTATTGTATACGACCTTTTCTTTTAAACGGCTTCAGCTTAGGCGCTCTGTTCTGCGTTCCAGCGGTAAATCATACCGTAGCTTTTAGGGTTTACCTCGCCAGTCAGATCATTCACCGCGTCCTGCTGTTCAATCTCAAAGCCGCATTTTTTATGCGTTGCAAGGGATGCAACATTTTTCTTGTTGACACTATCCCGAACAATAAAAGAACCATCCTTCTTGAGTTCTTCAAAGACCGCCAGCAAAATCTCGGACACATATCCGCGCTTGCGGTAGTTCGGGTCTGTTTCCAAAGCCTCCAAATAATAGTAACCATCTCGCACATACAACCGCAGGGTGCTGACCCAAACGTCGTCTTTTTCCAAAACATAGTAAACATTGCCTGGTTCTGCAAAAAATTCCTTTTCTATATATTCCAGAAAAGACGCTTCCATCTCTTTCAAAGCCTTTGCGCGGTCTTTGCAGTCAGGATAAAAATAATCTATGTTCTCTTCATTTCCTTCCCGATACAAGTCCATCAATTTTCTTGGATCAATCTCCTGATAACTTTTCAGTGCAATTAACATCTTGCCTTCCCTTCTAACACACTGTATAAGCTCTTTCTTCTCTGTTTTTCGATACACACTGGCATCAAGACAAAACGATACTGTCCGCAATCTCCTCTATCTGCTCGTCATCGACCATTCCCTGTGCAAACTGGACTCCGATATACACTTTCTTCTCCTTGTTGTAGGAAACAATCGCAGGGACTTCGACATATGGGATCTGCGCCGCCGATTTGTCAGGGTCTTTCATCTGCTCCAGCTCCTTATAGTTGACCACTGCAAGTGCTGTCTCCCTTGTCTCGGTTTTATTCAATGGCGAATACGGTTCCATATCCCAAAAGCAGACGCTGCCTAAACGAATCTGCGAATAAACCATCTGGTAATACTGCTCTTCCGGCACGCCCTCGGTTTCTTCGTAGATGTGAAATCCCACATAACCCGCGTAAACTTCATCCTTGTAAAGTTCCATTGGCGTAAAGAGCAGCATATTTTCATCTTGTTGAACTGTTTCTTCCGGTTTGCGTACCTCCCAGCCGTCCGGCAAGGTCATTTGAAGTTGAAAGGGCTGTGTCTCATAAATCTGCGCGTTGTACTCTGTTTTTCCCTCCTGATAGGCCGGAAACTCTATGGAAACCATATTTGGTTCGGGTGTGCTTTCTGAATCAGACGCGTTTTCCGGTGTCGATACCTGTTTTGCATCTGCACCGCACGCCGACAGTAAAAACACAAAGAATACCAACAGCAGCGCAATTATTTTTTTCATTCCTGATTGCCTTTCTTTCTCTAACATTGCTTTGTTTTACATTTTTCATTATATCACTGTAAAACATCAAACACAATATTTATTCCCCACAACTGTGCGTTTCCGGTTGCGCCGGACAGATTTCTTCTTTGATAAAATTTTGATTTCATCCTATTGACATGGTTTTGGCGGTGTGCTATGATGATGTTGCAAACATATGAACAGTTATTCATATGTTTGCAGGTTTGATAACACATTTTCTTAAATCAGTCTTTTTCGGGATGCAAGGGGTTTGATATTGATTTTTGGATAAA
>CAMNVW010000231.1 GCA_946563605.1 uncultured Clostridia bacterium
GATGGAACGAAGTTCCATATCCCCCAAACGATAATATAAAAATCGTGCGAGGCAGGATGCAGTTTCGATTCTGCGGTACGGGAGTACCGTTTCACGAAGTGAAACCTGATGGTTTCTCACTTCAGAATAAAAAGTTTCTACTGTCAAACATCATCCACCGGATAATTTTTGAGGAACATTTCATCATACCGTCAGTTCTTGAAAACTTTTTCTCTTGCAAAAAGTTTTCAAACTTTCAAAAATGCGCCTGACGATAAAGTATTTCGCACTCTGCGGAGTGCGAGCAAGAGCTCCGCTCCTGCACCTCGCGAGCTTTTTGAAAAAAGCTCGACCAAAAACTTTTATTGAACTCATTTGATAATCCTAAGACAGAAAGTTGGTGAATACTTTGGCATGACTCAACGGGAATTTAGTCAGTTTGTAGCACAATATGAGAAGCTGGTATTTACCATCTGCTATCAGTTTGTCAAGGATTACCACGAAGCACAAAATTTATCACAGGAAACCTTCCTATCCGCTTACCGTCACATTGACAGCTATCAGGGCGACAACTACAAACCATGGATTGCAAGAATCGCCACCAACAAGGCAAAAGATTATCTCAACAGTGCCTATTCCCGCAGGGTGATGCTCGCAAGTGACGAAGAAAATTCAGTGGAAACGATGGCTTCCGCCATGCAGACGGATACTTCCCAGCAGCCGGACGAACTGTACATCTCTCAGGAAAGCTCCGGAAGAATCGAAGAGATGATTCGTTCCCTGCGCGAACCGTACCGAGAGGTATGTATTCTGCGTTTTCTGAATGAAAAAGATACACAGGAAATCGCTGAGATACTGGGACGTCCCAAAAAAACGGTGGAAACCCAGCTTTATCGAGCGAGAGTGATCCTGCAAAAACAGTTAAAGGAGGTTTACAGCTATGAAAAAAGATGATGCGTCGTCTGACATGATGAATCTTGTTGGGTCGGAGCTTTTTACACCGGACGGCCATCTGACAGACCAGGCTTTTTTGCTTTTGATTGCCCAACAGCTCGACCCTTTGCAGAGCTTGGAGGTATCGGAGCATCTCTCCTTCTGCGACCGCTGCCTGGAACGGTACACCGCCATTTTGTGCGGCGACATCCCTGTTCCATCTCCGCAAAGCAGTTCGGAGATTTTCCCAAACGACAACCCTGCTCAACTGCCATCAAAAGCACCGCCGGCTGCCTGTCCTCTGCTGGAACCGCCTGCGGCGCTGCGAAAAAATGTTATGCAGCAAATCCAGCGCAAGGTCAATCTCTTCTATTTCAAGAAAACAACCTCCGTGCTGATCGCCGCTTCCCTCGCATTGGTGTTCTGGTCAGGTGGGATCTTCTCCTCAAACCAGCTTTCCAACAGGCTGACACATTTGATAGACGGTCTCCACTCCTCGTCACAAACCATTTTGGAGCACACCAACGAAATTTCCAACAGTATAGATGATTTCTTCACCTCCCTGCAATCCGGCTGGACACAGTGGAATTTGTTCGGTTCCTCCCCCAAATCGAATCACAATCCCCCGCAATAAATTTTCTTTATGGATGAAGTAAGAAGCATGAAAAGAGTTTCTTTATGGATGAATGGGCGTCCATCCCCTTGTGATGAGACCGCCGACTTTCGTTTAGGAGTATTTTGGAAGAACTGATTCTTCCAAAATATCCCAAAAAGTTTTTGGGCAGCATTTTCTGCCAAAAGGAGATATTTGTTATGAGAAAAAGTAGAATCCTTTCTTTCTTATTCGGTTTAATTCCCGGCGCCGGACAGATGTACCTTGGATATATGAAGCGCGGCGTTTCTTTGATGAGCGTTTTCTGGCTGATTGTTTGTTTGGCTGGTTTTTTAAATCTGGGCTTTCTGCTCTTCCTGCTGCCGGTCATCTGGTTCTATGCCTTTTTTGACACCCTGAACCTGCGTTCCACACATTATGAATTCTTGCCGAACGATGAATTTTTGTTCCATATGGACACTGTACTGGGCAATCAGCTGGTGGAATTTTTCCGCCGCAGACACCTGCTCAGCGGCATTTTGCTCATCGTGTTAGGCGTTTATATCCTGCTGCACAGCTTTGTCCTTCCTGTACTTCTTTACACCTTCAACCTCAACATCTACCCACTGTTTGATAATCTGCCGACACTGCTCGTCGCGTTTGTCATCATCTTCTTAGGAATCCGCCTCATTAAAAATTCGGTTCCTCCCAAAGCTCTTGAGGATGATTACCAGCCGTACACCCCAAGTGAAGATGAAGATCCATCCGCTCAGGCATAATTTTAACTGATGAGGAATCCGCAATCCTCGGTTCCTCATCAGAACATCTTCTTTGATATTGACCTTGAAAACTGTATTTCCTTTAGAAAGGTGGGAATTTTGTCATGTTAAATCAGAACAAAAATTCCGATTATGCAAATAATAAAGAACAAACTGAACAAAACACCGGCGCTGAAACCATTTCAAATCCAGAGGATAGCTTCAACGCGCATGGACAAAATCAAAACAAACCGCATCCCAAACACGCAAAATCTTCCGGTCAAGCTCCGGCGCGCCGCATTGGCACCGCCACGATGGGTATTACATTGGTTCTGGTCGGCATTTTGCTCATCATCTTCATGTTTAAGCCGTTTGATATTTTCAAACTGATGAAGTTTTCTACCATATTGCTGATTTTAATTGGCGTTGAAATGCTGTGGCAGTATTTTTCCAGCCACGGACAAAACCTGAAATATGACTTTTGGGGAACACTGTTCTGTTTTTTCGTTATCTTTGCTTCGCTGGGAACGTCGCTGCTGTACCCGATTTACATGAAGTACGGTCCGGCAAAC
>CAMNVW010000232.1 GCA_946563605.1 uncultured Clostridia bacterium
ATTCCTGATCCATGAAGTAGTACAGATCGCCGTCATTGTAAAGATATTCCATATCTTTTCTCTCAATGAAAGCGGTTGGGAATTTATCGGTTGGGTTGAAAGTTTTTTCAACAACTGCACCGGAAATTACGTTTCTGATTTTTGTTCTTACAAATGCTGCGCCTTTTCCTGGTTTTACGTGCTGGAACTCGATGATCTGGAACACGCTGCCGTCCATATCAAATGTTACGCCATTTCTGAAATCGCCTGCTGTAATCATAATGAAGATCCTCCATTTTTTTGCTGCATCCGCCATGCGCAATTTTAGTTTTTGATCCCTGAACAAATCTGTGTATGAGCGGAAAGGGATCGAATCGTCCATTCTATTGAAAGCAGCTGCTTTGGCAGCAAGCTTTTTGGACATAAGCCGCCGCGAAAAGATTTTGCATCCGGCTTTACAATAGAAGTCGTTCAGAAAACTACCTGTCAAACTTCGATACTATCATTTTATCGTAAAACAGAATTTTTTTCAAGTGTTTTCTCATTTTAGCACAAACTTTTTCATGTTTTCAAACACAATTCTGCTGATTTTCGCAGTGAGCGGATTGTCTCACAGCAAAATTTTGCCTGTGCATCCATCAGAGCCGATAAAACAGGCTGCCACGAACACACTAGTCTTTCAAAAGCTCCTTCACTGCCGCCACACCCAGCAGATAGCTTTGTTTGCCGAAACCGCATATCTGACCGACGCACACCAGCGCAAGAACCGATTCGTGTCGGAAAGCTTCCCTTGCATGGATGTTGGACATATGCACCTCAACGCACGGCTTTTTGACCGAGGAAATCGCATCGCGGATGGCATAGCTGTAATGGGTGTACGCGCCCGCGTTGATGACAATGCCGTCGTAACCGTCGAGCGCCTCGTGGATTTTGTCGATCAGCGCACCCTCATGGTTGCTTTGAAAAATATCACAGTCCAATTCCAGACTGTTCGCATACGCACAGATCTCGCGGTTGATGTCCTCAAGCGTTACTCTGCCGTAGGTATCCGGTTCGCGGATGCCGGTCAGATTGATGTTCGGTCCGTGAAGAACAAGTATTTTTTTCATCTTGCCGTCTCCTTTCTTTGCAGTGCATCGGTATAGATCCGCTTCATTGCCGCCGCGTCCTCTGCCTGTGTGCCTGCGGATTCGCAGATGATCGTCGGAGAGCAGTTTTTGCGGACGATCATCTCTGCTACCGGCTCAAACTGGGGACCATAAACCGTATCCGCAAAGGTCAGGTGACGTTTTTCACCGCCGTTTTGGGTATATTCGATTTTGGAAAAATGCGCGTGAAAGCTTTGCAGACGCTCCCTTCCGAGCGCATCCTCCACCGCGTCAAACACCGCCTTGACTGCCTCAAAGCTGTTAAGCCCTCCAAAGGTGCGTGCATTCAGATGCCCGAAATCAATACACGGAATCAAACGCTCGTCCACCTTGCACAGCTGCAGAACCTCTTCGAGGGTGCCAAGCTGGTTTACCTTCCCCATCGTTTCGGGACACAGGTGGATATGAGAAAGGTTTTCCGCATCCAGTGCCTCACAGGCACGTTTGAGCGTATCCTTTGCAAGCGCCAGTGCATCCTCACGGGAAATTTTTGCACACGAACCGGAATGAACGACCACTCTCTGTGCGCCCATTGCATCGGTGGCGCGTGCGCTTTGCAGGATATATTCGATGCTTGCGCTGCGTTTCTCCTCCTCCAAGCTGGACAGGGAGATATAATACGGTGCGTGCAGCGACAGTCTCACGCCAAATTCTCTGGCTTTCTGTCCAAATTCCTGCGCCGCCTCCTGCTGGATGCGGACACCTCTGCCGCACTGATATTCGTACGCGTCCAGCCCCATCTTCACGATGTACTCCGGCACCTGAATGGTCTTGCGGTAGCCCATCGCAGAAAAGCTCTCCGAATTTCCGGCAGGTCCAAAAATCGCTCCCATCAGCGTTCCTCCTTTGAAGAATTTCCCAGCTGAAGAATCGTACTCGCCGTTTTTTGCGAAGCAAGACCCAGAACCCATTTTTCCAGCGTGCGTTTCAGGCGGAAAAAGAGCATGGTTTCCTTTTGAATGGGGCTTACCAGCACCGTTTTACAGCCTGCGCGGCGACCGCCCAGAATATCGGTAAAGATCTGATCCCCCACCATGCACAGCTGTTCACATGGGATTCCCAGCGCGTCGGAACAGCGCTGATAGCCTTTTTTCAGCGGCTTCGCACCGTCCGCAATGAAATCCAGTCCGAGGATTTTTGCAAACGGCTCGACGCGGTTGGGTTTGTTGTTGGAAAGGACGATCATCTTGATGCCCTCCCGACGGTTTTGCTCCAGCCAAGCTGCCACGCCTGCGTCGGGAACAGGGTTGTCATGGGTCGTCAAGGTATTGTCGATATCGAGAATCAACCCCCGCACGTCCCAGCTTTTCAGCAGCTGCGGCGTGATTTTATAAACTCTGTCCGCCATTGCGTGCGGATAAAAACACTTCATCAAATCAGCAAAACTCCCTTCGCCGCAGACCGCCTGCGTCAAGCCTAGGCTATAAGAAAAAGCGAGCCGAAACGGCTCGCTTTTATTCTCATTGATGACGCAGCCCCAAAACGACTAACGAAATCCTCTGCGGTAAACATATCGATGTCATAACGACTATCTGAACTTACGTTTACGAGCAGCTTCAGATTTCTTTTTACGTTTTACAGACGGTTTTTCATAATGCTCTCTTTTACGAACTTCGTTGAGAACTCCAGAGCGTGCGCACTGTCTCTTAAATCTTCTCAGAGCACTGTCCAAAGACTCGTTGTCTTTAACACGAATTTC
>CAMNVW010000233.1 GCA_946563605.1 uncultured Clostridia bacterium
TCTCAAAACTGAAGCGCGAAACAGTCTCCGGCTTCAAGCCGGAGGCTCAGCCTGCTTTTACTAAAAAATAAAAAGAGTGAATATGATGAACGTGAAAAAATTATTGGAACACTTGGATAAGCTTTATCAGGAAGGCAATTTACAAGAGGCAGAACTGTGTATCAACTCCTGGATCGCAGATGCGTTTGATGATGATGATTACGGTGCGGCGCTCACCTTTTATAACGAACTGGAGGGGCTGTACCGCACCACAGGACGCGCAGGCAAAGCCGCCGAGACATCGAATCAAGCGTTGCAGCTGATCGAGGCGATGGGACTTAATGGTACCGTTCACCACGCAACCTGTCTGCAAAATGGCGCTACTGCAAACCGCTGGGCAGGCAATTTGGAAAAGGCGCTGGATATGTACCTGCAAGCCGCAGAAATTTACAAAACAACAGGGCAGGAAAGCACCTATCAGATGGCAAGCTTGTACAACAATATAAGCCATATTTATCAGGAGCAAAACCTGCATGAAAAAGCGCTGGAATATCTGGCAACTGCCTACAAAATGGTATCGGAAATGGAAAACTACCAAAGTGAAGCAGTCACAACACAGGTGTGTATGGCGCTTTCCTATATGGCACTGGGGCGCATGACCCAGGCAAAGGAAAATTTGGACAGCGCCGAACATTACTACAATTGCAAAGAAAACCGCAGGGACGGACACTATGGCTCAGCACTTTCGGCGATGGGCGAATATTATTGGCGGCTGAAAGAGTATGACAAGGCAGTATCCTATCTGGAAAAAGCGCTGGAAGTGACCAAAGAGCGATTCGGAGAAAACGCAGGCTGTGCTGTTATCAGAAAAAATATTGATAAGATAAAAAAGGAGCAGGCAGAATAACTGCCTTGAATGGATATGACAGGATTGGAACTTGCAAGGCTGTATTATCAGCAGCTTGGCAGAAAGATGCTGGAAGAACAATTTCCAGAATATCTGCCAAGAATTGCCGCAGGTTTGGTGGGAGAAGGCTCGGAATGTTTCGGCTTTGACGACGAAATATCCCGTGACCACGATTTTGGCGCAGGTTTCTGCATTTGGCTTGCCAAAGAGGATTATGACAAGATCGGAGCCAAAATGCAGCGGTGCTACGATGCGCTGCCCAAAGAGTTTATGGGGTTTGCTGCAAGGAACACCACCGCTCGGGCAAACGGACGTGTGGGCGTATTTGAAATATCCGATTTTTACAGCAGATGGATCGGCAGCCAGCAGCCGCCCAAGGACGATATGTACTGGCTGTATCTGCCGGAACACAAAATTGCTGCCGTGGTAAACGGCGAAGTCTTTGAGGACAATTTGGGCAGATTTTCCGCAATCAGAAACAACCTGAAGGAATACTATCCCGAAGATGTACGCATCAAAAAAATCGCCGCCCGTGTAGCGGCGATGGCGCAGTCAGGACAGTACAACTATTCTCGCTGTATGCGCCGCAGCGACAGCGTAGGCGCCGGTATGGCTCTGGCTGAATTTATAAAAAGCACCCTATCGCTCATATACCTGCTGAACAAGTGCTATTGTCCCTATTACAAATGGCAGTTTCACGGTTTAAAACAGATGATGGCAAAACAGGGAAATCGCTTTGTGCTTTCCCGCGCGGTGAATATGCTGGAAAAATTAGCAAAGCTGCCCGACCAATCGGATAGTTGGGCGCAGCCCTTCCCGGATGATTTTAACCCGTATCTCAACACATTAGATCACAAGGTCGTTGTGATAGAAAACATCTGTATGCTGGTTGTTTACGAACTGAAGCGGCAGGGACTCACCGACATTTCCGACAGTTTTTTGGACGCACACACAGATCAAATCATGCAGCGCATCCAAGGTGATTTAAAGCGCTGTCATATTACGGAGGGATAATCATGACATTGGAAGAAAAAAAGGAACGACTGATCAGGGAAGAATGGACAAACTTTACTGCTGTTCACAACGAAGACGGACGCGCAGAATGTCAGGATGACCCGCAGACCTTCTTCATTATGCGCCGCAGTCAGTTTACCTGCTGGGGAGAGGAACTGGTTGACAGCTGGTACGCCGACCTTGTAAATGCCCGAGAAAGAGGAAGAAATCTTCTGAGCGAAAAATATGCATGGATGATGCAAAGCACTGCGCCGCAGGAATTTTGCCGCATCCGTCAATATCTCACCTTTCCTACCGCCTTGTCCGAAAGCATGATGGATGAAATCGCAAAAGCAGAGGTAGAGTGGATGGAAAAATATGAGAGGGAATATCCATATATGGCAGGTGGAAACCGTCCGGTTCACTCGTCACAGGACAGCGAATATGCCACCTCGTTTGAGACATACCTGCGGGGCGAACTGCACACCTATTCCGAAAAAACGCTCAAGCTGTATCTGGACATGATCAAAGAGCTGCAAAAAGAAGGTTTATCGTTAGCGGAGATCGTTATGAACGCAATGGTAAAACAGTACGGCTATCGAGATCTTGCCGATGCGGAAAGACAGCAGAAAATCCGCTCCAGCTTGAAGCTGGAGACAATTCGCGTTGTCGGTTAAGTGCAAGTCGCACCCTCGCTCTCGCGCAGGTCGCTTAACCTCCGGCTTCGCTCGTCAGAGTGAGAATAAAGTTTTTGTGGGGTTGCGACCCCACACCCCAAGATGTGGGCTTACGCAGCCCGAGCCACTGATTGACCTTCGGGAAGGTCGGAAGTTCTTTGTGGGGCTACTCGCCCCACTCCCTCGGGAACTTTCTGTGAAGAAAGAGACAAACAAGTTTGTCTGCACAAAGAGCACATGATGCAACTTCGTTGCATCTCA
>CAMNVW010000234.1 GCA_946563605.1 uncultured Clostridia bacterium
TAAATAAAAAAGCTCCCTACGTGAGGGAGCTTTTTTATTTACATGTAAAATTATGCGTTGCAGGTTGTACCGCGGTTGGTAGAACTGTTCAGGCTAGTACCGTTGTTTCTGCTGGTAGAGCTGTTCAGGCTGGTACCGTTGTTTCTGCTTGTAGAAGTGTTCAGGCTAGTACCGTTGTTTCTGCTGGTAGAGCTGTTGAGGCTGGTGCTGCAATCTCTGCTGGTAGAACCGTTCAGGCAAGCAGCGCTAACACTAACAGAAGAACCAACTGTCAGCATAGCTGCAACTGCCAGGGAAACTACTTTTTTGTTCATAAACTTATCGCTCCTTTTTTTAGATTGAGGTACATCCCATCCAAAAGAATCGGATGTATGGACTTCCAGTCCCGTAATATGGGGAAGATTTTCATAATCTCCATGATATACGGTTTCATTTTAACATACCTGTCTGCTAAAATCAACCAATTTATCAGGCATTAGACTTTTTTTCGGGGATTTCCCCTCCATAATTTCTGATTTTTTATTCGACAATGATATAATTGCCCAGCGTTTTTGTACGCAGGACAAATCCATTCATCCGTTTGCCGTCTTTTCCGATGACATACCCCTGTATATATTCCGCGTCCAATTCTTCCAGCGTACCGTCCTCCAAAAGCGCATAGACGCTCTGGGTTTCCTCGCCTTCCAAGAACAATTCGCCGGTGCGGTAAAACTGGGTATCGCCCATATCAAAGCTGTAAAAGCGGTCTGCCTCCCTGCCGGTTTCATCCAAAACCTGCTGAGCTGTTTCCTTATTATATTGTGTATCCAGCGCAAGGTACACGCTCTCGCCCTGCTGCATCGGCACCCGGAAAAACGCATTGTCGCCAAAATCAAACACTGCTTTTGCACTCGCCGCCGAAACGCTCATCGACGCCATGCCCATCATCAGCGCCATTGCCGCTGCTGCCAGTCTTTTCATCTTTTCCCCTCCCCATTTTGTTACTTTTTCCGGCGGCACTCCCCTATGACGATAACCTAGAAGATTTTACATCCACCGGAAATATCTTCATTATATACCTGTGCAGGCAAAATTGCAACCAAATATCCCCCATTTTTTCGTCTGGAATTTTTTTCCCGAAAGAGCTGTCTTTCCATAAAATGCTTTGGTGATTCTTGAAAAAGATTTTCCACTGTGCTACAATGAAGTTAAACTTTGAAAGGGATGATTCTCCATGCAAATTGAAACAAAATGCCTGCACGAAGGCTATGCTCCGGCAAATGGCGAACCGCTGACTCTGCCGATTTACCAGAGCACTACCTATAAATATGAATCCACCGCGCAGGTCGCAAAGCTGTTCGACCTGACCGCCGACGGACATATGTACTCCCGTATCTCCAACCCTACCGTTGCTGCGGTCGAGGAAAAAATCGCGGCGCTCGAAGGTGGTGTCGGCGCACTGTGTACCACTTCCGGACAGGCTGCCACCCTCATCAGCGTTATGAATATTCTCTCGAACGGCGACCATCTCCTGTGCGCCTCCACCATTTACGGCGGCACCATTAACCTGTTTGCCGTTACCTTGAAGCGCTTCGGCATCGACGTTACCTTCGTAGACGCTGACGCCAGCGAAGAGGAACTCAAAAAACAGCTGCGTCCGAACACAAAAGCGGTCTTTGCGGAAACCATTGCAAATCCTGCCATCGCTGTTCTGGATATTGAAAAGATGGCAAATGTTGCACACTCCCACGGTGTTCCGCTGATCGTGGACAACACCTTTGCTACCCCGATCCTGTGCCGTCCGTTTGAATTTGGCGCAGATATCGTGCTGCACTCCACCACCAAATATATGGATGGACACGCTATCCAGGTTGGCGGTGTCATCGTTGACAGCGGCAAATTTAACTGGGCAAACGGCAAATTCCCGGAATTTACCGAACCTGACGAATCCTACCACGGCGTTGTTTACACCCGTGATTTCGGCAATGCAGCCTATATCACCAAAGCGCGCGTACAGCTGATGCGTGACCTCGGCTGCTATCCATCCGCACAGGACGCATTCCTGCTCAATCAGGGTCTGGAAACCCTCCACCTGAGAATAGAGCGTCATTCGCAGAATGCTGACAAGGTCGCACATTTCCTTGCGGCTCACGACAAGGTCGAAACAGTCAACTATCCTACACTGGAAAACAACCCATACCACGAGCTCGCCAAAAAATATCTGCCAAACGGATGCAGCGGCGTTATCGCTTTCAGCATCAAGGGCGGACGAGATGCTGCGGTACGCTTCATTGACAGCTTAAAGCTGGCTTCTCTGGCGGTTCACGTTGCGGATGCGCGCACACTGGTGCTCCATCCGGCAAGTTCCACCCACAGACAGCTCACTGATGAACAGCTGGTTGCTGCCGGCATCAACCCTGGACTGATTCGTCTGTCGGTTGGTATCGAAAACACCGATGACATCATTGAGGATCTCAAGCAGGCTCTGGAACAGGCTTAACCATCATTTGATTTTATAAAATTAGGAGGAATTGCTATGAAAAAATTACTGACACTGGCTCTTGCAGCTTCTATGGTTCTGGCTCTCAGCGTTAATTCCTTTGCGCTTGGCAACTATGTACTTTCCACCGATGAACTCGGCACAGAGGATGAAGTTCCTGAAGAAGATGTCATCGATGATGATGACGACGAGGACGTACCTCCTTACGATCCAGAACTCCCTGAGGAAGAAGTTGTAAAAGCGAACCCTGACACCGGTGCAGAAGATTTTGTCGGCGTTGCTGCAGCAGCTGCTGCAATCGCTGGTGTTGGCTTCGTTGCTCTGAAAAGAAAATA
>CAMNVW010000235.1 GCA_946563605.1 uncultured Clostridia bacterium
GGGGTCGTCAATCCCTTCGTCTCGGCTAACGCCGAGCCACCTCCCTTTACACAAGGGAGGCTTTATCTGCGCAAAATCGCAGTTCAAACTGACTTTCGTCAGCGCACTGCCGTGCGACAGCACCGAAACAGCATCCTGCCTCGAACGGTTTTTATTATTTTATTTAAGGTGTTTCGCCTTGCGAAACGGTACTTCCGTACCGCAGCGTTGAAACAGCTTTGTGCCCCGCACTTTTTATTGTTTATTGTTTTTGTTGGGACGTTGTCCCAAACCCTACCAAAGGCGCTGCCTTTGGAATCCGCAACTTTTGAAAAAGTTGACAAAACTTTTATTTTCGCTCTAACGAGCGAAGCCGGAGGCTAAGCGACCTACGCGAGAGCGTAACTTTCAAATTCGTACTTAACCGACAACGCGAATGGGTGCAGGCTCAGCCTGCCGCGAAACTGTCTCCGTCTTCAAGCCGGCTTTTATTGCAAAATCTCTCCAATATGATATAATCAGTTATAAATTCTTAAAACCATTCAGCTGCAATACAGAAAGGTGCTTTCAATATGAAATCCTTTGTTATCAATCAAAACGACGCCGGTCAGCGCATCAGCAAGTTTGTGGAAAAAACCGTTCCTGCCCTTCCCAATACACTGCTGTACAAATATTTTCGTCTCAAGCGTATCAAGCTCAACAAAAAACGCTGTCAGCCACAGGACCGCCTCAACGAGGGGGATCTTGTAGAACTTTATATTAACGACGAATTTTTCGGCGAAGGTCAGCAGGAACTTGTTTTCTTAAAGGTTCCTGACAAAATCACCGTTGTCTACGAAGATGAAAACATCCTGCTCGTTGACAAAAAGCCTGGACTTGTTGTTCACGAGGACGATGACAACACCGCTGACACCCTGATCAACCGCATCCTCCATTACCTCTACAACAAGGGAGAATACAATCCCGAAACGGAAAACAGCTTTGTGCCCGCGCTGTGCAACCGCATCGACCGCAACACCGGCGGCATCGTGATTGCCGCTAAAAACGCGCAAGCTCTGCGCATCTTAAACCAGAAGGTCAAGGACCGTGAGCTTACAAAGCTGTATCTTTGCTTAGTACACGGCGTTCCGCATCCAAAATCCGCAACCTTAAAGGATTATCTTCTGAAGGACAGCGACCGCAATCAGGTGCGCGTTTTTCACAATCAGGTGCCGAACAGCAAAACCATCATCACCCGTTACCAAACGCTCAAAACCAACGGCAAAATGAGCCTGCTGGAAGTGGAACTGAAAACAGGACGCACCCATCAGATTCGTGCGCACATGGCTTTTTACGGTCACCCGCTGGTCGGTGACACCAAATACGGCACCAACGCCCAGAACAAGGGTCTGGGACACGCTTATCAGGCGCTGTATGCTTACAGGCTGCGCTTTGCGTTTACGACCGACAGCGGCATTTTGTCCTACTTAAACGGAAAAGAATTTTGCGTTGACCATGTGGATTTTGCCGACGAAATATAAGCTGCTCTGTCTGCGCTGAGAACTTTCTGTTCTCAGCGCAGTTTTTATGGAATAAAGTTCTACTATTATAAGATAACTGGAAATCAGTCATAAAGCAATAGATTTTAAGAAAATTAGTGATAAATGCTATTCTTTTTTGCTTTTTTTCGTTCTTTTGCCATGTTTGATTCTATAAAATCAGTACAAATGTTCCTGCGGTAATCAAAATTCCACCCACAACGCTCTGCCATGTGACCTGTTCCTTGAGGACGACAAACGCTAAAATCATGCTGATTACAACGCTGAATTTGTCGATTGGAACGACGCGGCTTGCATCCCCCATCTGCAAAGCGCGGTAGTAAAACAGCCACGACAGCCCCGTAGCAAGCCCCGACAGCACCAGAAATACCCACGATTTTGTGCCGATATCGGTGATTTGCTTATGTACCCCCGTCATAAAAACGATGCCCCAAGCCATGATAAGGACGACCACTGTGCGGATGGCTGTGGCAAGATTGGAGTTGATGCCGGTGATGCCGATCTTTGCCAGAATCGAGGTCAGCGCTGCAAACACCGCCGAAAGCATTGCGTAAACAATCCACATAAAGTTTGATGTTCCATTCATGTTGATTCCTTCTTTTCAAAAGTTTATTTTTTAGCAAATAGCCTGCCCGCTTTTGCTGAGGTCTACTGTTCCATAGCATCGAACGATTTTCATTTTACTGTTAAGTTCTGCCTCAAATATTAGCTGCTTGCGCGGTGTGCTTCCGCACAAATACCTCCAACAGAAGATAGTGCCACTAACAATTTTATTATTTTCGTTTTGGGATGTTTCGCAATTCAAACTGACTTGCGTCAGCGCACTGCCGTGCGACAGTACCGAAATTGCATTGTGCCTCAAACGGTTTTATTTGTATATTATTTTTTATGTTGGGACGTTGTCCCAAACCCTACCAAAGGCGCTGCCTTTGGTATCTGCCGCCTTTTGTAAAAGGCGGGCGAAAACTTTTATCAATATTTCTCTCTACCAAATATAAGGGAGCAGCCTATATTTTACCCGCTTTTGATAATCCGCATAGCCTTCCAGCTCCTGCAAAAGCACCTGCTCCTCGTTGCGTATTCTTTTCACAATCAAAAACGGATAACACAGAAAAAACACAAGCGACACTGGCGACCCCAGTACCAGCGGCATCGAGCAAAACAACAGCAAAGTTGCCATATACATGGGATGCCGCACCACACCATAAAGTCCTGTGTCAATGACGCGCTGCCCCTGCTGCACCTCTATGGTGCGTGAAAGATAAACGTTTTCCCTGAGCACCTGTGCATACAGC
>CAMNVW010000236.1 GCA_946563605.1 uncultured Clostridia bacterium
CCATCCTATCAGCTCTTCAATCCATCCCCATCACGCTAAACCACCAAAAATTGAGTACACGAAAAAAAACATCCGCCTTTTAGCGGATGTTTTTCTTTTTGCTATCCTACAATTTTTTGCAGCTGTTCGCTGAGTGCGTCTAATTCGGCGCAGTCAGGCTGTTTTTCGTCCGACTCATTCATGCGCGCAAGCGCCTGCTTTGCCTGCTGGAGCACCGGTTTTGCATTTTCGTCCGCGTTGTTTTGTACGCGGTCAAGCAACGCTTTCAGCCGTTCCATCGACAGAAACAGCCGGTGCTCGCGGCTGACTTCCTCAATCAGCTTGCCAAACTGCCAGCTTTCGTTGTGCGGCGTTATCACCATTTTAATCGGCAGCTCGACGTTATCGCGCTGCATTGCGTTGAGCAGTTCATCCAGCCGTTTGGCGGAAAGTCCGCCCATCGCCATCGCCGGCGTCTGCGGCGGCTCGGTTGTTTCACAATGCTTACTTGCCCCGCTTTGATAGCCTGCCAATGCGCCCGTCGTCAGCCCCAGCTCCGACTCCTGCACGATGCGTGTTTCTATCTGCATCTGTTCCAGGCGCTGCAGCAGCTTGTCTATATTTTTCACCTGCTCATGGTGATACAGCAGTATGAGTTCCTTTTTCGGTGTGATTCTTGCTTTCATGCGCGTTCCTTCCCTTTGTCAAAAATTCTGTCCTTATTTTAACACATTTCTTTGGCGCGGACAACTAAAAATGAACCAGAACGAGCCCCAGCCATTACTGTCCTACGACCGCCTGTCCCTGCGGATTCGTCTGGGAATGTTTGGTTTCCAATCCTGGGTGGTCGATACTGCATTCCACGTTGATATGAAATTCGCTCTCCCCAATCAGCTCATCCCAGTTTTGCTGGTTTGCTTTCCAGTACTGCGGCTCATATTTTTTCACGAACTCGGAATAACGGAACACATCGCTTTTGTCCTCGTAAAACACCTTGTCAAGCGTGCGCTGAACCGTCGATTTGATCTGCGCGGCAACTTCGTTTTGAATCTCGCCAAGCTCCTCGATTCGCGTGCCGCCGCCGCGGTCAAAACTGACCTCTCGGATGTTTCCTTCTGAGCGGATATTCAGATAAAACACCGGATGATCGTTCTCGATTTTCACCTTGACCCTGCTTTTGCTTTTGGTCAGCTCCACCGCCGCACGCGACGCCTTTTGTTCTCCGAAGTCCACCGTCAAAACAGCCTTGTTCAACTCGTTCGTCGCCCACAGCACCCCCTTTGCCTCCTCGATGGACAAGGTGTCCTGCAAACGCCCGTTCTTAAAAACCGCCATCTGCGCAATCCGCAGAACATCCTCTCCGTCCTTGAGCTTTACCGTTTCAAAAATCGGAAGATACGGGTCGGCACAGTCGCTTTGCAGGCGGTTCATCACATCGCGCAGGGTCGGACGTCCGAGCAGACCGTTCTTGCGCCCCTGTTCAACTAAGCTTTTGAGCTGCTGCGGATTTGCGCCCTCCTGTGTTTTCGCCCGAACGATATCCTCCGCTTTATCCTGCGCCATCGCGATATACACCTCGGGGCTGACCTCATGGTCCGCGTTAAAAAAGGTGAGCGTCCTTTCCAAACCCTGCTCTGCCGCCTCTTTTCCTACCACCAGAAAACTGATGTTTCCCAAGAACACCTCGTTCCCGTTATACTCGCCCAGCTTTCCCATCGCTTCGCTGATGGATTTTCCGCTTGTCTGCGCCACCACCGATTTGGAGGCGGAGCTCTGCTCCCCCGACTGCGCCTGCGGAGAAAATTGCAGCATCGTCAGCAAAAATTCATCCTCTGCCCAGTCCACGCCCACAACTTTGATGATGCTCCTGTTTTTGAGCTCCACCGAATCCATGCAGCCGCTCAAACTGAGCAGCAGCGCCAGCGTCAGCAAAAGGACGCCGCCTTTTTGCAGCACTGCTTTGATGGTTTTCATCAAGGACGTCCGCCTCCTTCCAAAAAAGATTTTTGCGCGCCGCTGCGCCGTTCTTTTCTCCACTGCATACAAAGAATCACAAACGGCAGCAGCACCACGAGAAGATACACCGGCAGACCGCTTGCGATCGAGCGGTAAATCCCGCGGAAAATCTTAATATTGTCCGCAGATACAATCGACACAACGCCGACGATGATGCCGTTGAGAACCGGAACCTGCCAGCTAAACCGCCATCCGGTCAGCCGATTCAGCATACGCGAGGCAAGAATCAGGTAAGCCGCTGCCCGAATCATGCTGCTGCCCACCCAAATCACCACCAAAATATAATCGTACCGAAAAAAGACGTTCGAGCCGGAAAGGGCAAACAACGTGTAAATCGGGAAATTTCTGGTTTCTCCGTAGTTTCCCAAAACAATGATTGCAGAAAAGGCAACCAGCCACAAAATGATATTGGTGATGGTGTGATAACCGAAGAAGGTCTTTTTTAAATCTGTCGTATTCAGATTGGACGCGAGCAGGACAAACGCGACCAGCTCGATATTCTGCGTAAAATACAAAACGGACGCATACAGCACGTTCCCAACGCCCTCGTAAAACGGCGAATAGAGATTGAGCGTGTCCCCGAATTTCACAAGCCCCACACCAATCAGCAAAGACGCCGCCAAGGTGAGAACCAGCATGATACCGCTTGTCCTGACCACCGCCTCCAAACCAAGCAATATCATATACACCACCGACACGCAGCAGATGACCGTTACCCACACACTGCTCGCGCGCGGATAAATCGTGGTGGTCAAAAACATGGTGAACTGCGTCACCGTTTCAATTGCAACCGCCATGCAGACCAGATAA
>CAMNVW010000237.1 GCA_946563605.1 uncultured Clostridia bacterium
GCAGCACGCTTCGATGCCTTTTTGGCGAATCTCCTCCATGCGGATGGTGCGGATGTGGTGCTGTGCAAGGATTTCTTCTTCCCCTGGGTCGATGCTTCGGGAACCGATGTAAAACAGATTTTCCGGCTTCAAAAATGGTGCGGCTGCTCCGAGATTTTCATACAGTCTGCTGTCGCCCAGTCCAAGGCAGGCGGCAAGCGGCATACCATGGATGTTGTGGGATTCAGAGGACGTGTTGGTGTTGATGTCGGTGTGAGCGTCAATCCAGATGACGCTGAGCTGGTCGGCAGGGATCCTGCGCGCAAGTCCGGCAATCGAGCCGATACCAAGCGAATGGTCGCCGCCGATGACAAACGGGAACTGATGGCGCTGCTGTCCGTCGGAAACACAATCGGCAAGCTGGCGGCAGCAGTCGGTGACTTCCTGCAAATATTTCATAGAAGGTTCAGCGAATTTGTCCTCCGGCTTTGGCATCACCGGCACAATGGAGATTCCGCCAACCGTGTGTCCGCAGCTTTTGATCAGCGCAGGGAGATTTTGTCTGGAAAATTCCCTTGCGGCAAGCTGCGTGCCTGGGTTGTCGCAGCCGTAGTATAAGGGAACATTGATGAGTTTTATATCCATTCAAAGGGACCTTCTTTCTATCAAATGAAAATTGAAAACGAGATTGCTCGAAAAACTATTTTATCATAATTTCAGCAAAAGGAAAAGGTGTTTTCCTCACAAAGGAAAGATGTTTTCCTCAAAGAGGAAAACGGAAAGCGAAGATGAAAGCGACGCTTCATCGTTTTATCAGTCAGGACGATTCGGCTGCAATAAAGCTTCAAAAAATGCCCATACTGTTCTTGCAGGGAGGGGATCGTATGCCAAAGAACGACAGGCAATTTTTTGAACCGCAGGAAAAAAGAAAAATGCAGTGGAGGATTGTCGGGATGTTCTGCGTGATGCTGGGAATATGCAGTATTTTGATGCTGCGATTGTATGCGCTGAGCATGAACGATATGCTAAAACAGGCGGCGCTCAATCAGAGCGTCTATACCTTGAACATCACACAAACCAGAGGAAGAATCTATGACCGGAATCTCACGCCGCTGACCGATACGGAACAGCACAATGTTATTACCGTGCAGCCGACACCGGAAGCGGCGAAAGCCTGTGCCGAACAGATCAGCGGCCCGCAGCGACGAACCGCACTGGATTCGATCGCACAGGGCAAGCCGTTTGTACTGGATTTAGGGCTGAAATCAAAGGGCAGCGAAAAGGTGTACGCGGCGGATGTGGAAAATTTCACCGTTGCTTCCCGTTTGCCGCATACGCAAAAAGAACAGCTGGCGATTCATCTGCTGGGCTATCAAAACGGAGAAGGCGAGGGCGTCAGCGGCATCGAAAAAGCGTATGACGAACAGCTTGCGTCCGCGGGGGAACAGGTGCAGGTGCGCTGTCCGGTCAATGCGGTGGGACAGCCGGTGCAGGGAAAAAGCGTACAGGTGCAGGGTTCGTCGCATCCGCCGAAGGAGGGTGTCGTGCTGACGCTTGACAAACGGATGCAGGAAGTGGTGGAACACGTCGGCAGGAAAAATATAGAACAGGGCGCCATCGTTGTCATGGATGTGCATACGGGGGAACTGGCTGCGAGCGCGAGCTTTCCGCAGTACGACCCGTACAATCTGGAAAGCTCGCTTACCGATGAGAAAAAGCCGCTGATCAACCGCGCGCTGATGCCGTACTGCGTCGGTTCCAGCTTTAAGCTGACCGTAGCGGCGGCGGCTTTGGAAAAGGGGATCTCCCCCACCTTTTCGGTGGATTGTGTCGGCGGCATCACGGTCAGGAACAGGATTTTTTACTGCCACAACCGCGCCGGACATCGTGAGACCGATTTAAAACGGGCAATCGAACAATCATGCAACCCCTATTTTGTGAAGCTGGGGCAGGCAACCGGCGGAGAGCAGATTTTGGGAATGGCGAAGGCGTTGGGATTCGGCAGGGAGACCGTTTTGGCGGAGGGAATCACCGCCATGGCGGGTACCCTTCCGAGCAGTGCGGATTTATCGAACCTATATGAGCTTGCCAATTTTTCCTTTGGGCAGGGGAAACTGACCGCAACGCCGGTGCAGGTTGCCTGCATGGTGAGTGCGGTGGCAAACGGCGGAATGTCGGTTACGCCGAAGCTGGTGCTTGGGACAACACAGGATGGGGAAACGCTCGACAAAACCGAACAGGTGGCGCCGGTTCGCGTTTTGTCGGAACAAACAGCCGCCTTTTTGCAGCAGGCAATGATTGGCGTTGTGGAGGAAGGCAGCGCAACAATGGCAAAGCCAAAAGAGGGTGGCGCCGGCGGTAAGACAGCGTCGGCACAGACAGGCATTGATGACGAAAACGGTGATGAAATCGTTCACGCGTGGTTTGCAGGATTTTTTCCGGCGCAGAACCCGCAGTATGCGGCGGTTGTTTTGATTGAGGGCGGTGAATTCGGCGGCAAGATTGCTTCGCCTCTCTTCCGGCAGATCGTGGACGAATACGGATCGGTCAGCGAAAATGTCAAATAAATTTTACAAAAAAAGCATACTTGTAAAAAAATAATATACGCAAAAGAAAAGAATTGTGCTATAATATATTTATAGAGATAAAAGTTTTTGCCAGCAGGTCGCACTCGTAGTCTAAGTGGGGCTGCTCGCCCCACTCCCTCATTTTTAGCTTCAAGAAGCTGGGAAGTTTTTTATAAGGGGGATTCTCCCCCTTGCCCCTAGATGTGGGGCTGCTCGCCCCACTCCCTCGGGAACTTTCTGTGAAGAAAGAGACAA
>CAMNVW010000238.1 GCA_946563605.1 uncultured Clostridia bacterium
ATTTGACGCCGCGTGCAAAATACCCGAAAGGTGCGGCAGGCTATAAACGCACGCTTGTGAAAACAGGTGCGACCATCGGCGCTAATGCAACCATTGTCTGCGGACATACTATCGGAAAATGGGCGCTGATCGGTTCGGGAGCGGTGGTCACAAAGGATGTGCCTGACCATGCGCTGATGGCAGGCGTTCCTGCAAAACAAATCGGATGGGCCTGCGAGTGCGGCAGCGTGCTGACAGAAGATCTCATCTGTCCGGTTTGCGCAAGACGTTACCGCAAGGATGAATGTGGATTGGTTGAAGAAAAAGAAACGGGAACATCGTTTTAAGATAAAGAGAGGGGAACGAACCTCATGGAATTTCGTGATCTGAAAAAACAGTATCAGGTTTTAAAACCGCAGATGGATGCAGCGATGATGGAAGTGACCAACAACTGCAATTTCATCAGTGGAAAACAGGTGGCGGAGCTTGAGCAGAAGCTGGCGGAATATGTTGGCGTCAAACACTGCGTTACCTGTGGCAACGGCACCGACGCGCTGACGATGGTGATGATGGCGTGGAATGTCAAAGAGGGCGACGCTGTCTTTGTACCGGCATTTACTTTTTTTGCAAGCGCAGAAGTGATTGCTTTTGAAGGTGCGACACCAGTTTTTGTCGATGTCGATGAGAGCACCTTTAACATGGATGCAGAAAAACTCGATCAGGCAATCGAACAGGTAAAGCGTGAAGGAAAACTGAATCCTCGTGCGGTGATCGCAGTAGATTTGTTCGGTCAGCCGGCAAATTATCCAGAGATTGAAGCGGTCTGCAAAAAGCATGGACTTTTGCTTTTGGAAGATGGCGCGCAGGGCTTCGGCGGAAGAATTGGCGAACACAGAGCGTGCAGCTTCGGCGACGCGGCGACAACATCTTTCTTTCCGGCAAAACCGCTGGGATGCTACGGCGACGGCGGCGCTGTTTTTACCAACGATGATGAAACCGCAGAGTATCTGCGTTCCATTCGCGTTCACGGCAAAAGCCCTGTCAGCAAATATGACAATATAAGAATCGGCTTCAACTCCCGTCTGGATACCTTGCAGGCAGCTGTTTTGCAGGTCAAGCTGGATGCGTTCAAAGAGCATGAGCTGACCGATGTCAACAATGCGGCAAAACTGTACACCCAGTATCTGGGAAATGATTTTAGAACGCCGGTCGTTCCAGAAGGCTTCTATTCCAGCTGGGCACAGTATACCCTGATCCTCGACAGCCCCGAGCAGCGCGAGCAGCTCCAGAAAACGCTGAAAGAACAGGGAATACCGACAATGGTCTACTATCCGAAGCCGATGCACTTGCAGGGTGCGTTTGCGGATTTGGGTTATCGTGAGGGCGATTTTCCGGTCAGTGAAGAACTGTGCAAAAGAGTGGTATCGCTGCCGATGCACCCGTATCTGTCTGAGGAAGACATTCGCTTCGTAGCAAACGCTGTCAAGGCGGCGCTGAAATAAATAAAATCTAGTTTATGTGTACTGCAAGCTTCAACTTGTTCAAAATGGGAAATGCCACAAAATCTGAGCGGTTTTGAATTGCGGAAGGAGAAACATATGACAAAAATAAAAAAGGCAGTGATTCCGGCAGCAGGATTGGGAACAAGAGTTCTGCCGGCGTCGAAGTCAATGCCAAAGGAAATGCTTCCGATCGTAGATAAACCCGCAATCCAATACATTGTGGAAGAAGCGGTCAAAAGCGGTATTGAGGATATCCTGATTATCACAAGCCGCGGCAAAACAACGGTGGAAGATCATTTTGACCGCAATCCAGAGTTGGAAGCAAAACTGCTTGCTGCAAAAAAACAGGAAGTCTATGACCAGATGGTGGCGATTTCCCAAATGGCGAACATCCAGTATGTCCGTCAAAAGGAAACCAAAGGTTTGGGTCATGCAGTGTTGTGTGCAAAAGCATTTGTGGGCAAGGAGCCGTTTGCAGTGCTGTACGGCGATGATGTTATTTTAGGCGGCAATCGTCCTGCGTGCAAGGAATTGTGCGATGTGTACGAACAGTATGGCATCGGTGTGGCAGGTATAAAACCGGTTCCGATAGAGGATATCAGTAAATATTGTTCGGTTGCGCTCCATCCGGCAGAAGGACAGGATCATATTTATCATCTGACCGATATGGTGGAAAAGCCGTCTTTGAGCGAGGTTTTGTCCAATTATTCTATTTTGGGCAGGGTAGTTTTGCCGCCGGAGATTTTCCCGATACTGGAAAATACCGCTCCAGGAGCAGGCGGAGAAATTCAGCTGACCGATGCGATGAAGGTGCTTGCAAGGGAGTACGGCATGATGGGTGTAGAATACAGCGGTACGCGGTATGATATGGGCAACAAGTTCGGCATTTTGCAGGCAATCGTGGAGGTTGCGTTGGAACATCCGCAGGTCAAAGACCAGTTTAAAGAATATCTCAAACAGGTGGCGGCAAGGTTTTAAATATCAAACAGAAGAAAGTACTGGCAAAGTGTCTATATTTGTCAGTGCTTTTTTATTCTAAAATGACATTGAATCCTGAGTTCGAATAGAATATAATATTACTAATATAAAAAATATTTGTAGTTTTAGGAGGGGAATTTATGAAACGTGAACAAAAGGTACTTACAATATTAGCGGCAGCCTGCATGGCATTCGGAGCAATTTCCGCGCAGGCGACCGCGTATGCGGCGCCATCAACCGCATATGCGGCGCCGGTATCTTTCCAGCAGGTACAGCTTGGAAATTATATTGACGACGATACTCCGGCAGTGGCACCAACAAGACATCCGACCTTCTCATCTA
>CAMNVW010000239.1 GCA_946563605.1 uncultured Clostridia bacterium
GCACTGACGTGCGGCAGCACCGAAACGGCATCCTGCCCCACACGTTTTTATTTTTATACTGTATTTAAGGAATTTCGCCCTCTGCGGAGTGCCAAGAATTCAAACTGGCTTTCGCCAGCGCACTGACGTGCGGCAGCACCGAAACGGCATCCTGCCCCACACGTTTTTATTTTTTATACTGTATTTGAGGAATTTCGCCCTCTGCGGAGTGCGACCAAAGGCGCTGCCTTTGGAATCCGCAGCCTTTTGAAAAAGGCTGGCGAAAACTTTCATTTTCCTCAAACGAGCGAAGCCGGTTTTTGTACAAAACTTTAAGTGCGACTTCCCTTCATAACTGCCCCGAAATAAAAAGAAAGTTGCACACAAACGTGCAACTTTCCTGCATTTTTTATCCTTTTATACGAAAATACGCTTTGATGACTTGTTGAGCAATTGAGAAAAACAAGGTCAAAACAAGGTCAAATCCCAAGGCGGGCAAAAAGAAACCCCCAAAAAGTGGCTTAACAAAGCCATTTCTCAGGAGTTTTCAATGTCCGTCGGAAAGCACAATGTTCCAGCGCGGGCGCATTTGTACAAAAAAGAAAGAGCCTGGAGCGCGTATTGGCTCCAGACCCTGTCTGGTGGGGCTAGAGATGGGAATCGAACCCACGACCTGCTGATTACGAATCAGCTGCTCTACCGACTGAGCCACTCTAGCAGATTTTACATAAAAATCCGATAATTATTATACACCATTTGTCCGGCAAGGTCAAGGGGGGTGCACGCACTTTTTTGCAGCAACAGGAAAATTCTCCCTCTTCCGGCGGCATCTGTACAGCCTTGTTCCTGAGACGACTTTGCTGTCCTGACCTTTGACTCAAACGGCAGGGAATCCCCTGCCGTTCGAGTTTTTCACATTAGAATCTGCGGTATTTAAATTTGCCGATGTCAAACAGATTTCTGCCGGTGCTGTCCGCTGCAACGGTGACCGGAAAATCCTTGAGCTTGTAGCGGCGGATCGACTGATCGCCCAGTTCCTCCAGCGCAACCGTTTCCCACTCCTCCACACAATCGGAGAGCAGTGCGCCGGTGCCGCCCACTGTGGTCAGATAAACGCCCTTGTGCGCGGTGATTGCATTGTATGCTTCTTTGCTGCGTTCACCCTTGCCGATGGTCGCAATCACGCCCCAATCCATCATCTGCGGCAGATAACGGTCAAAATTCTGCGAAGCCGCCGGACCTACCGAACCAATGACGCCGCCCTTTAATGCCGGGGACGGATTGGTATAAAACACAATCGAATTGCTCAGATCTACCGGCAGCGATTTGCCGTCCTTTGCCAGATCATACAGCTTTTTATGCGCCTGATCGGTGAATCCATATACCCAGCCGGACAGCAGCAAATGCTGTTCGATTGCCAAAGTGCCTGCCTTTTCTTTCAATTCCTCTGTATCCATTCTAAAAATCTCTTCCATCAAATGTGGCGCCACCTTTCCTCACGCGCTTGATTACATCTTTTGCAGCGCGCACCCAAAACTTTTTATCTTTTATCAACCCCAGCACCGTCGGGTTTTCCGCGGTAAACGATTCGTGCGAATGTTCGCATGAAACCCCATTGTCCCCAAAAGCTTCGGTGCGGCTGTGCTGCGACTGTGTGTCTGCCTGCTGTGTAAAAATATCTGCTGTTACATCAGTTTGTTCCGGTTCAATCCGTTTGGCAGACTCTCCACGAGTGGACTCTCCATAAATGGATTCTTCCCTCATGGAGGGGGAGTTTTTTACGGCTGAACCGGTGCTTTTCCCAGCAAAGATTCCTCGTGCTGCGCAAACATTGCGGCTTCATCCGCAGACAGCTGTTGTGCAGTCTGTCCGACCAATGTCCTTGCCTGTGCAATGTCCGCCTCGATCTGGTCAAAGCGCGCGTTGAGCATCGCGATGGATTCGTTCATCTTGCCGCGCAGGGTGTGGAAATCCTGCTGCATCCCCTCGATTTTCTCGAGCACACCCCCGATAAAACGATCCGCGTCCTTGGAAATCAGCTGTGCGCGGTCATTTGCAGTGCCGATGATGGTGCTGGCAGTCTGCTGCGCCTGCAAAATAGCCGACCCGATGGACGCTGCCGCCTCATCGTACCGTCTGCTCTTATCCTGCGCCTGACGCACCTGTTCGAGCAGCTGGTGATTGTGCTGCTGCATCGTCTGGTAATCGCGTTCGCTCGCCTCACTGCGGCGGCGCTGGCGGTCGATTTCCTCCTGCAAAAGCTCAATCATTTCGCTGAGCTTTTTATTTTTGCCCTTTTCCTTATCCAGTTCAACCGAAACATCCTGTACTCTGCTTTCAAAGGCTGCAATTTTCTCTTCCAGCTGTTCACGGGAGCGGGTGATCTGATCCATCTTTTCCTGAAGCTGGGTTTCTGCCTTCTGCGCAGACGCACGCATTTCGTCAATATATTTTAAAACTTCCTCTTTGTCATATCCCAAAAGGTTGACTTTAAAATCCGGTTTATTTTCCATAATATCACTTCCCTCCCTGCTGGGGCTCCCGTTTTGCAAACTGCGATTGCTGCGCGAACTGCACGCAGCATTTGTTGCGCGAACTGCACGCAACATTTGTTGCGCGAACTGCACGCAACATTTGTTGCGCGAATAACACGCAACAATTATATTTTATCCATTATACCATTTTCTCCCCAAAAAGAAAAGGCTTGTTTTGACCTTTAAGCAAGGTCGGAAGCTTTTTTGTGGGGGATTCTCCCCCTAGCCTCCGAGTTTCTATTTTGACTTCGAGGAAGTCAGTAAGATTTTGTGGGGGTTACGACC
>CAMNVW010000240.1 GCA_946563605.1 uncultured Clostridia bacterium
AGAACAGGAAAACTGACAAGAGGGAGGCAATACCATGCAGACAGAAAAAGAAGCGCGTAGAATCAACGAGGCAGTCAAGGATTTCAAAAACTTTGCAGCTGCCTTTTTAAAGTGGGTGATGTTAGCGTCGCCGGTGGGGGTTGTCGTTGGCTTGATGGGTGTTTTGTTTCACTTTGCCGTGGAGCAGGCGACCCATTTTCAGCAGCAGTATCCGTGGCTGCTGTATTTTCTGCCGCTGGGCGGTATCATTATCGTACTGCTCTACCAAAAAACCGGCATGGAAAAGGATATGGGTACCAATACCGTCATTCAGGCGGTGCGCGGAGAAAATCCGCTGCGCTTTCGGACAGCGCCGCTTATCTTTATCAGCACGGTCATCACCCATCTGTTGGGTGGTTCCTCCGGCAGAGAGGGTGCGGCTTTGCAGATCGGCGGCAGCATGGGCGCACGGATGGCGGATTGGCTCAGGCTCAATCAACGGGAACATCAAACTCTGATTATGTGCGGCATGAGCGCCTGCTTTGCGGCGCTGTTCGGCACGCCGCTGACAGCGACCATCTTCGTGCTGGAAGTTATCAGCGTCGGCGTGATGCACTATGCGGCGCTGGTGCCGTGTTTGACCAGTGCGCTGATCGGCTACGGAATCGCAAATTTGTTCCACATCCAGCCGACCTCCTTTGTGATTGCGTCGATGCCGCAGATCGGTATTTTTTCGGCGGTGCAGGTAGCGGCGCTGTCGGTTTTGTGCGCTTTGGTCAGCGTGCTGTTCTGCGTTTCGATGCACCAGGCAGGCAAGCTCTACAAAAAATATCTCCCGAATCCGCTCATCCGCGCCGTCACAGGCGGTTTCATCGTGATTGCACTGACGCTGCTGGTCGGCACAAGAAACTACAACGGCGCCGGTATGGCGATGATTGAACGCGCGGTGGCAGGGGAGACGGAATGGTTTGCCTTTTTGATGAAGATTATTTTTACCGCGGCAACCTTGGGCGCAGGGTTTAAAGGCGGCGAAATTGTGCCGACCTTCTTTGTAGGTTCGACTTTTGGCTGCGCAATGGCGCCGCTGCTGGGGCTTGACCCGTCTTTCGGCGCAGGAATTGGCATTGCCGCGCTGTTTTGCGGCGTTGTCAATTGTCCGGTCGCCTCATTTGTGCTTGCCATCGAACTGTTTGGCGGACAGGGAGCCGTTTTCTTTGGCATTGCAAGCGCCATCAGTTATATGATGTCCGGTTACTATGGTTTATACAGCGGACAGAAAATCATGTACTCCAAGCTGGAAACAAAATTTATCGACGCACACTGTGATTAAAGCGGTGCATATTTCCTCCATAAAACGCATAGAATACAGTATTCTGGCGACAGGGAGGGAAACAAGATGGTATGCCGCATCAACGATTTTAAGTATAAGGATGTCGTAAATGCGAGCGACGGTGTTCGTCTGGGGCAGGTCGGGGATGTCGAGCTGGATACGCGCAATGCGGTGCTCACCGCCATCGTGATCCACGGCAGATACCGCCTGTTCGGATTGCTCGGCAGGGAAGAGGATACCGTTATCCCGTGGGAGGACATTGAAATTATCGGCGAGGATACCATTCTGGTCAATTTTACGGCGCGCCCAAAACGGCGGTACAGAGGATAAAAAGGTAGAGGACGCTGCGATTTTGGAGAAAACGCCCAAAAAGCAAAAAAACCTTTTGGAAAGCCAAAAAATCGCTTGCAATTTGAGAAAAGCTTTGGTATAATACTCGGGAACGGCAAAATGCCGTATCTTATGACACACGTTTCGGCTTGTTCGGATGGTGCCGACAGGCAATCTCACACATTTGCGGTGAGGCGGATATGCACCGGCCCATTGGTGGATATCCTTCGGAAATCCGATAAAGCGGTCGAGACGGAGGTTTAACCTTAAGGAGGACTTAAACATGGGCGTAGTATCTATGAAACAGCTGCTGGAAGCAGGCGTACACTTTGGTCATCAGACCCGCAGATGGAATCCTAAGATGGCAAGATACATCTTCACAGAAAGAAACGGTATCTACATCATCGACCTGCAGAAAACAGTAAAGAAACTGGAAGAAGCTTATCTGTTCGTTCGCGACGTAGCAGCTAACGGCGACAATGTACTGTTTGTTGGTACCAAAAAACAGGCTGGCGAATCCATCAAAGAAGAAGCAGAGCGTGCAGGCGCACACTATGTTAACGCTAGATGGCTCGGCGGTATGATGACCAACTTCAAAACCATCCGCCGCAGAATCCAGAGACTGGAGCAGCTGCACAAAATGCAGGAAGACGGCACATTTGAGCGTCTTCCAAAGAAAGAAGTAGCTAAACTCGAGCTCGAGATCGAAAAACTCGAAAAATACCTCGGCGGTATCAAAACAATGGACAAGCTGCCAGGCGCACTGTTCATCGTTGACCCAAGAAAAGAAAGAATTGCTGTTGCTGAGGCAAAGAAACTGGGCATTCCGATCGTAGCTATCGTTGATACAAACTGCGATCCGGACGAAATCGACTATGTAATTCCAGGTAACGACGACGCTATCCGTGCAGTAAAACTGATTGCTGGCACAATGGCTGACGCGATCATCGAAGGCAGACAGGGTGCGCAGAGCGCTGCTGAAGCTAACGAAGAAGAAACAGACGCTGAATAATTTTTTAGACGTCGGACACACGGAACTTATTAGCCCCGACAGGAACTGTCGGGGCTTTTCCCGGCAAAGGCTGTCGGGACTTTTTCAAAATGAAAACGTATTTTTAGTTTGGAGGAATTGAACATGGC
>CAMNVW010000241.1 GCA_946563605.1 uncultured Clostridia bacterium
TGCAATTGGCATCCTGTTGCAGGGTATCGGTCTCATCAGCAAGGAGAAATAAAATGAAAAAACTTGTTGCGCAAACGATGGCGCTGAAAAATCTTCAGCAGCGTCCGGTGCGAAGCTGCTGCATGATTTTCTTCGTATTTATGCTCTCTGCATCCCTGTTTTTGAGCACCGTTCTGATCGACAGCATGAAAAACAGCTTGGAAAAAACGACAAACCGCATGGGTGCGGACGTCATTGTCGTTCCAAAGGAACACGAAAGAGCGATGGCAGATTCTCTCTTTCAGGGAACCATCAGCTATTTCACCTTCGATAAAAAATGGGTAGAACCGATTGCTTCTCTGAATGGCATTAAGTATGCTTCTCCCCAGCTGTACATGAAAACCCTTGCGGCAGACTGCTGTTCCACATCTGTTCAGCTGATTGCATTTGAACCGGAAACCGACTTCATCATCAGCTCTTGGTTACAGGACGACAATATTCAAATGCCAAAACGCGGCGAAGTGATTGTCGGCAGCAAAGTTACCCCCGAAGAAAACGGAAACGTCCGCTTCTTTGGTGAGCCTTATAAGGTTGTCGGTCAGCTGGAAAAGACCAAAACCAACTACGACAGCTGCGTGTTTATGACCTACGAGACCGCACAGGAGATCATGAACAGTGAGATATGGCAGAAAACATTTGGCAGCACCACCGATGCCGACCAGTTGGTTTCCTGTCTGATGATCCGCGTGGAGGAGGGCGTTGAGGCTACCGACATTGCAAACGCCGTCAAATTCCGTCTGGCTGACGACTGCCCTGTAACCGCTTACACCTCCAACGGTCTGATGTCCGGCGCGATGCAAACCGTCAACAGCATGGACGGGTACAGCACCATTTTGATCACCCTGATCTCCATTTTGGTCATTGCCGCTTTGCTCTGCATCTTCACCATCACCATCAACGAGCGAACCAAAGAATTTGGTATCCTGGCTTCTTTGGGAGCTGGCAGCAATCAGCTGGCAGGCATCGTACTTACCGAGGGCGTGCTCATCGGACTGGTTGGCGGACTGATTGGCGCAGTATTTGCTGCGGTAGCGCTGCTGATTTTCGGCAACACCGTTGTCGTGCTTCTGCAAATTCCAAAGCTGAATACCGAGGTTCTGTACCTGCTGGTTTTAGGATTCAAATGTATTGCTTTGTCTTTGCTTGTTTCGATTGCAGCTTCCTTGTACTCCGCATGGAAGGTCGGACGCAATCGTCTTGACACACTGATCAAAGGGGAGGAAATATAATGCTTACCATCAAAAATTTAACCAAAACCTTTGATCGTCAAAATCGGCACTTTGACGCGGTTCACGAGGTAGATTTTCATATGAGCAGCGGCGATTTCTGCGTGTTGACAGGTCCCTCCGGCTGCGGCAAGAGCACCTTTTTCCATTTGATCTGCGGCATCACCAAAGCAGACAGCGGCGAAATTTTCTTTGACGGCAACGACATCTGCAAGCTGTCCGACAAGGAACTGGCAAAGCTGCGCGCAGAGCAGATTAGCTATGTATTGCAGGGGGACAGCCTGCTGCCGAACTTCACCGTTCTGGAAAACATCTGCCTTCCCCACCAGCTTTGCGGAAAATATGACAATCTGGAAGAAAAGGCGATGGAACTTCTGCACACCTTTGGTCTGGAGAATATGGCAAACGACTACCCCTCCAACCTCTCCGGCGGTGAACGCCGCCGCGTTGCTATTGCGCGAGCTTGCGTACACAATCCAAGGCTGATCATTGCCGACGAGCCAACCAGCGATCTGGACGAAGAAAACACGGCGCTGATCATGACCTTCTTCCAGCAGCAGGCAAAGCAGGGCAAGGGAATCCTCATCAGCACCCACGACCTTTCCTGTTTTAGACCGGAGATGATCCGCTTTAAAATGGAAAAAGGCGTTATGCGCAAAGCATAGAGGCTCTCAAAGCATTTCATACAAGCTTTCTTTTTATATGGGTTGAATAAAAAAACAACTGGCAAGGTTTTCCCTTGCCAGTTGTTTTTTTGCGTGGTTCTATTCATTTTTGTTTTTATATTCATCCCAGCAGCTGACCGCAACGTCTGCCAGACCCCAGCAAAAGGCAAACCGGTACGCACCCATCGCCTTGATGTGGATACCAGGAAGGTTGCGCAGCAACAGCAAAATTCCAAGCTCTCCCACAAGGTCGAATGTCGCCCGAAACAGTGTTGCCTGCCAAAAACCTTGCAGCACAGAATGTTTGACCAGCATAAATGCAGACCAGTCGTTCAGCACCGCTACCAGCTTATCCAGCGCGATAAATCCAATCATAAAAAGGACAAAGTGCTGTGGGCGGTCGCTTTGAAAGCCAAAAGCCGTAAATATCAGCCAGCTGATCGTCAGCGTGACGACCGTTGTAATCAAAAAAATCAGCAGTTCCAGCAAAAAATTCCACTGTTTTTTCATACGCGCTCCTCCCTTCTCAATCCCCTCTCTATACGATAAAACCTCCTTCTGTTCTGGAAGGAGGTTTTTCTTTTTATCTTGTCTGTGAATGTTCGTATCAGCGTCGCACTAGAGAGAACCAATTTACAGACATAACTATAAACGGTACTGCAACACATCAGCTCGGGAGAATGACGGCTTCGCCGTCATTCTCAGGTCGCACAACACAAAGCCAATTTACACAACAGTTATAAGTGATACCGTATGCGCACAGCCCGTTACAGAACTATACTCGGGAGAATGACGGCTTCGCCGTC
>CAMNVW010000242.1 GCA_946563605.1 uncultured Clostridia bacterium
TTACTACGGTGAAGATAAAACAGATGACAAACAACGCAGCAAACATTTTGTCATAGCTTGCCCAGGATTTTGCCCAGGTCATGTACCAGCCAAGACCGGCTTTAACACCCATCATCTCCGCAATCATGATCGCGGTACAAGCGGTGCTCATTGCCTGCGTCATGCCCTGCAAAATGCTTGGCATTGCGTGCGGGATTGCAACGCGGAATACCAGCTGACGCTCGGAGGCACCCAAGGTTTTCGCAGCTTCAAAGAAGTCCTTGTCCACGTTGGAGATACCGGTCATGGAAGCGACGGTTACAGCGAACCAGGAACCCAAAGCGATAATAAAGATAGCGCCGCGGAACAAAGAGGAAGCGACTACCATGATGATCGGAATCCATGTGGAGGTTGGGATCGGGCCTAAGAACTTGATAACAGGATCGACCCAGTAGCGGATCTTTTGGCTGTATCCGCAGGCAATACCGGTGACAAGCCCAATGGCAACGCCGATGAAGTAACCCAAAAACAGCAGGCGCAGGGTGTGCAGCGTGCTGACGATGATCATGTTCCGGTCTTCCCATGCGATGTTGATGATGCTGTTGAGGCAGGGAACGAAAGGCTGGGTCAAAACGCCGGTTTTTAAGGTCAGGTAGTCGTAAAAGGTCAGCAGCAAAAACAAAGCGGCGTATAAAGGCGCTTTGTAACGCACCTTCAAAAACAGCTGACGGTCACCCTTTAAGAACTTTATCACGCTGAACGCAGCGCGAAGGGAATAGAGAACCAGAAGGATGATTAAAAAGTAAAGGTAGGTGTTTGGATTTTTGTTTGCGGAGTTGTCTGGGATCAGCACATACTCACAGATGGAAATCAGACCGCAGATAACAGGCAGGGATACGATGAGATAGTCTAAAAACTTCTGAAAAGGCGTTTTTTCCTTCTCTTCCATCTCCAACAGCTGCTGACGGGTCAGCTGTTTGTTGCTGGTGTTCCATTTTTCAATAGACTTTGCAGTGTTGACCACCTGCTGCGGTGAAGAACGGCTGTCAGGCATAAATACATCACTCTTCCTTTTTAAAATAAGTAAATCATAGAATGGAAATTTAGCATATTTGTATATATTTTTCCATTCAAATTGCAAACATAGTATAATACAGTCGTTTTCATTTTTAAAATATAAAAAAATGATGGAAAAATAATATTTTTAGATTGAAGATAATAAATGGGAGGAAAAATGGAGAATTTTTTAACAAAAAATACAATAAAACGGCAAAGCAATAGATTTCTTGTATCAAAAACAAAAAGATGATAAAAAAAAGTGAATCAACGATACCCCAAAAAGGCTTTGTTATCGCAAAAATGGGAGGATTTTAGAACAGCGGCTGTGAAAAAAAACGGATATCCAATGCAGGCTGATAAGAAATATTGATTTTATAAATCATAAAGGAAAAAACGATAAAAAAAACAGATTGGAACATTGTTGGAGGGTGTGTTAAAATAAATAAAAAATAAAGGAACAGGCGGAAAACCATGAAGATTGAAAAACTTTATTATTTTTTGAGCGTGGCAAAACATCTTAATTTTACAAAAGCTGCGCAGGAATGTCATATTGCACAGCCGGCAATCAGTATGCAGATGAACTCTCTGGAGGAGGAATTAGGCTTTCTGCTCTTCGACAGAAAAAGCAGAAAGGTGAAGCTGACCGACGCAGGCGATGTCTTTTTTCAGACGATTTCTCAATTTATGAAAGATTATGAATCCAGCGTTGACCAGCTTCGTGGGGTGCAGGAAGAACGGACGCGGCTTGTGCTATGATTGGCTGGTTTGCCAAGCTGCACAGGAGAAAAAATATTGTTTTTGAAAAAGAATCGGAAAGACGAAAAATATAGAAGCGTTTGAGTCCAAGGAGATATGTTGAAAGAACAGGAGGAAAAGATTGTGCCGATCGAAAGGCTGGATTATTTTATTTGCGCCGCCAAACACCGCAATTTTACACAGGCTGCAAAAGAGTGCGGAGTAGCGCAATCGGCAATCAGCCAGCAGATAGCTGCTCTGGAAAAAGAGCTGGAATGTATGCTGTTCCGGCGCACCGGCAGAAGTGTGGAGCTGACCGAACAGGGCGAGATGTTTTTTGAGCAGGCGCAAAAGCTGCAGGCAGAATACTGCATGGCGGTGTCGAAAGCAAGAGCGGCTGCGTTAAAAGAAAAAGAGTGCGGCTTGAGAATCGGTGTGGTGCAGGAAATACCGGCAGGGCGGCTGGTGGAGATATTTACAGAACTGCGGGAAAAATACCCCGAAATCTTGTTTGAACGGTGCAGCATGGAACAAGCCCCAAAGGCTTTGCGGCAGCGCGAATACGATTTGATTGTTGGCTGCACAGCACAAGACGGGGAAAAGGATCTGGTGAGCAGGACTTTAAAGGAAAGAAAGCTGAAATGCCTGATTCCAAGGGAGCTGTTTGAGCTTGAAGGGCAAGGGGAAAGCATCAAACAAGAAATGCAGATGGAAGAGCTGTTCAAGCGCTCGAAACGCATTTATCTGGGCAGGACAGTAGCAAAGGATATTTGCAGATGCTGGAATCTGTCCGCCTTGCAAAAAGAGAAGCTGCACGTTGTAGACGATGCAGAGATGATACTTCCCATGAGTCTGCTCAACCGTTCTGCGGCGTTGATGTTGGACGGGGAGTTTTTGAGGGAATATGAAAACAAGCTGTATATCTGCGATGTTGCAG
>CAMNVW010000243.1 GCA_946563605.1 uncultured Clostridia bacterium
GGGCGACGGTTGCTCGCCTCCTTGCTCCGGGTAGCCGGGCATGAACTGTTGGGTGTTCCCGGCTTCCGTACCTACTACGGAGACTGGACACTCTCCGGCCCGAATGGCTTTCTGATCCCTGTCCGAAACAAGGAAGGACTGATACAAGGACTGAAAATCCGATTGGACGGCGAAGCGGCAGCAACCCGCAAGTACCGCTGGCTATCCAGCCGGGATATGCCAAACGGCACCCGCAGTTATTCGTGGGTACATGTCACAGGCAACACCGCCAGCAAACGGGCATTTTTAACCGAAGGCCCGCTGAAAGGTGATGTGGCCAGCTATCTGGCAAACGACGCCTTGTTTGTCTGCATCGGCGGCGTCAGTGCCTTAAACGGGCTGACGGACACCATTCGTGCCTTGCATGTCACTGAGGTGGTCGAGGCGATGGACATGGACCAGATGACCAATCCGCAAGTACGAAACGCTGTTTTGAAAATGCGGAAAGAAGTGCAGACGATCCGAGGCATTCGGTATTCAAAATACACATGGAATCCCACCTATAAAGGTGTGGACGATTATCTGCTCAGCCGTGTGGCTGAAGCATGACAGGAGGATTTTTAATGGGTAATACGATCAATTTCAATGACTTTATCGGAACAAGCAGCGGCGATGAAGGCAAAATGCTGGGGAAGTTTTTGTACTTCTCTCTTGCGAACCTGCTGGTGAAGAAAGCCGATTTGGAAGAACTTTGCTTGAAGATGAACATCCCTTACACTGTCGGCAAGCGTGTTTCCGCGGGAGACGCCTTTCGCTCCGCAACAGGAGATATCCGGCAGCGCATCGTGGTAAATCACGGCGGTGAAACGACCATTTACATGGTCTACTGCCGGGACAATCGGCGTTCCGCAAGCGGGTATTCCCGCGAACTGGTCAAGGAGACGCTGAACCGTCAGACGAACCAATACGAGAAGCTGGCAAACATCACATTTGACAAAGCAACGGAAATGATTTATTGCGACAATATGGTGTTTGACCCGGATATTGATGTGTACGCCTGCTGCCGCCGCGCAGAAGAACTCTTTGAACTGTACAAGGAATGTGCTAACCGCAGGCAGATTGAGACAACCTGTACCAATTTCTTGCGCAGCATTGACGCAGTAAAGCTCAGCGTCAATGGACATTTGTACTTTGCTCCCCGTACCTACATGGCACAAGTGGATGTATTTGAGGACTTCATTACCGGATTGGGGGAAGTGAACCAGAACGATACACCGCTGACAGTCAACAGCTTCTATATTATGGATGATGAGAAGCAGCGTGGCAAAATGGCGGAAGAAGTTTATCTGATGCTCAAAAAGGAAATTGAAACCTATCAGGACCGGTGTGACCATTTCATTAAGAGCGGCTGTCAGAGTCCCTCTGTGATGGAACGCTGGGCGCTGAAGGTCAATGGACTGGAGACCCGAAAACGCCGTTATGAGGAAATTCTGCGGCAGGAAATCGTCGGACTGAATGATGATTTCTCTGCATTAAAGCTACTGTCTCAAGAACTCCAAGTGCGGTCCAGTATGCTTCGGGTTCAAGGGGCTGCATAATTGATTTAGTTTCGCTATGAGAAAACTGCCCATCTCTGTAAAAGGAGATGGGCAGTTAAAATACTGCTGAAATTGTGCATTGCAAATCGTATTTTATCAATTTATTGAAGGAAAGTGTTGAAGTCAGAGATAAATTGCGATAAACTTAACAAAGAGTATTTCTCATTTGGGAGGCCGTAAATCCATTGTTCTCTCACATTGAACGAGTGAGGCGACGATGTAATATTCCGCCTACAAAAGAACCGCGTACAGGATGTATCCTGTGCGCGGTATTTTTTTTCGACAGCGTTGTAATGGATTCCCTATCGAATGGTAGGAAGTTCATTAGAACGCTGTCGAATGGCTCTGACAAGTTACATCATTGTTCTCTTCAAATCTTAAAAAAAGCAGATTTATTAACAAAAAGTTTTGAATTCTCCCATGGTTTGCCGTCGATTCGTGCGCCGCCCAAAGCTGACAAAAACACGAATCAACACTACTACAACAAGGAGAAATCAATATGTCTGAGACAACGAAAACTAAAGTGATTCATCTATTAGAGGAATATCCTGAGAATAAGCAGCGGATTGCATTGCTCCGCTATGAGCTGGAGCATCCAGCAACGGTAACTTCTACTGAGATAATAGACGCCATGACCTTCACCCAAAGCCCTGGTGAGGGTCGTTCTATTGGAACAGTGTCCGATAAAACGCATAACATCGCTGCAAACTATGAAGCAGCTGCGGCACGGATGAACACTGAGTTGATGGATGATCTTGCTGGACGATTGCTTGTATTGGAACAGAAAGTTGATAAGCTGGAATTCTATCTCAAGCTACTGCCGGATCAGGAGCAGAAGGTCGTTCAAGCCGTTTATTTTCAAAAGAAATCACTACAAATGGCATCGGACGATTTATGCACATCTATCTGGGCAATTCGCAAGAATAGAGATAGTGCGGTTAAACATTTGTGTGAAATGTACGATTTTGTAAAAAGAGGCTGAATGATGTCTTTATGGTATGATGTCGCACAAATCTCACACGATTACCTACAAAAATTTCACATAGGAGGATATTGTTATCACATATTAGGTCAGTTTACAAGGAACTACACGCAGACCGTGAAACGGGCTGCTGACAAC
>CAMNVW010000244.1 GCA_946563605.1 uncultured Clostridia bacterium
TTAAGAAGAGAAAGGAGCAAGGGATTTCCCTTGCTCCTTTTCTGTTATGCTTTATTGTTCAGCGTTCTTTTTCTGTTTATTCTCCATTGCAATCAACGCATCTTTTCTGGAGAGGTTGATTCTGCCCTGGCTGTCAATATCGGTGACTTTAACCAAAATTTCATCGTCCACATTGACAACATCTTCCACTCTTTCCACACGTTTGGTGTCCAGCTTGGAGATGTGAACCAGACCTTCTTTGCCTGGAGCAATCTCTACAAATGCGCCGAAGTTCATCAGCTTGGTAACTCTGCCTTTGTAGAATGCACCGACCTCTGGGTCACGCGCAATGGTTTCAATCATGCTGACTGCGCGGTTGACGTTGTCCTTCTGAACGCCGGAAACGAATACGTCGCCGTTTTCTTCGATGTCGATTTTAACGTCGCACTCTGCACAGATCTTCTGGATAACCTTGCCGCCCGAACCGATAACTTCGCGGATCTTATCGACCGGAATCTTCAAAGTAACCATCTTCGGAGCGTACTCATTTACCTCTGGACGCGGACGGTCGAGGGCTTTGAGCATGATTTCATCCAGAATATAGATTCTTGCTTTCTGGGTCTTTTCAAATGCTTCACGGATAATATCCAAGGTCAGACCGTCGATCTTGATATCCACCTGAATTGCGGTGATGCCTTTATGGGTACCGCCTACTTTAAAGTCCATATCGCCGAAGAAGTCCTCAAGACCCTGAATATCGACCATGGTCATCCAGCGGTCGCCTTCGGTGATCAGACCGCAGGAAATACCTGCTACCGGCGCTTTAATCGGAACGCCCGCATCCATCAGAGACAGTGTGGAAGCACAGATGGAACCCTGAGAAGTGGAACCGTTGGAGGAGAGCACCTCGGACACCAGACGGTATGCGTATGGGAATTCCTCTACCGATGGGATAACCGGTTCAAGCGCTCTTTCAGCCAGTGCGCCGTGACCGATCTCGCGGCGTCCAGGGCCTCTGGACGGTTTTGTTTCACCAACCGAGTAGGATGGGAAGTTATACTGGTGCATATAGCGTTTGGTTTCTTCGTTGTCGATGCCGTCCAAAATCTGCGCGTCAGAAACAGGACCAAGGGTGGTGATGGTCATAACCTGTGTCTGACCTCTTGTGAACATTGCAGAACCGTGTACGCGCGGAATGAGTCCGACCTCTGCTGCCAGCGGTCTGATTTCATCGATGCCACGACCGTCTACACGCTTGCCCTCGTCAAGCAGCCATCTTCTGACAACGAATTTCTGAAGTTTATAGATGCACTCGTCGATTTTTGCGGTTTCCTCTGGATACTGCTCATCGAATTTTGCATGAATTTCCTCGATAACCGGAGCAAGTCTTTCCTCACGGACGTTCTTGTCATCGGTGTCGAGCGCGAATTTTACCTTGTCGATTGCAAAGTCTTTGATTGCCTCAAACATTTCAGGATCAACTTCCTGAGATTCAAAGCTGAATTTCGGTTTGCCGATCTGAGCTTGTACATCTGCGATGAACTGCGCAATCTTCTTGATTTCCTCATGTCCTTTTGCGATTGCGCTGAGCATGGTTTCGTTGTCAACTTCGTTTGCGCCTGCTTCGATCATAACGATCTTCTCGCGGGTACCTGCAACGGTCAGCTGCAGATCGGAGTGTTTTCTCTGCTCCTCATTTGGGCAGACGATGATCTCGCCGTCAACCAAGCCAACCTGAACGCCGCCGATTGGACCGTTCCACGGAATATCGGAGATGGACAGTGCAAAGGAGGTACCCAGCATACCGGCAACCTCTGGGGAATAATCCTGGTCAACCGACAGAACGGTCATGACAACCGAAACGTCGTTGCGCATATCCTTTGGGAACAGCGGACGGATCGGGCGGTCTACCAGACGGGAGGTCAGGATCGCTTTCTGGGACGGACGGCTTTCACGTTTAATGAAAGAGCCCGGGATCTTTCCTACTGCGTACAGTTTCTCTTCAAAATCGACCGAGAGAGGGAAGAAATCGACGCCCTCACGCGGTTTCTGAGAAGCGGTTACGTTTACCATAACGGTGGTATCGCCGTAGCGAACCAGTACAGAACCGTTGGCAAGGCAAGCCATTTTTCCGGTTTCAAAGGAAATCTTTTTGCCAGCCAGCTCTGTTTCAAATACTTTAAAATTTTCAAACATCGTTGCAGCCTCCTAAAAAAAGTTTTTTCGGGCGGCCGGAACCTACCATTTTAGCAAAGAGTCCAGCCGCAAAGCGTGTTTGCGGCTCGATTGGATGCTAAAAATAGGTTGATTTCCCAGCCGACCCTGAAAGGAACATGGGAAATTCAACCGACGGACGGTTGAAACCCATGTTTTACACGTTGATGTGCAAAAGGCAGAAGCACCTTGGATCTCTCCGAATGCTTCCACCCTTTTGCAAAGCCAAGAAAATTACTTTCTCAGACCCAGTTTTTCGATTGTTGCACGGTAACGGTTGATATCTTTTTTCTTGAGGTAGTTGAGCATATTGCGGCGGCGACCTACCATTTTCAGCAGACCGCGTCTGGAATGATGGTCATTTTTGTTTGCTTTGAAATGCTCGGTCAGGTCGTTGATTCTCTTGGTGAGGATTGCGATCTGTACTTCTGCGGAACCGGTATCGGTCTCATGCAGTCTGTTCTGTTCGATTACCTGTGCTTTTTCTTCTTTTCTCA
>CAMNVW010000245.1 GCA_946563605.1 uncultured Clostridia bacterium
GCACGTATACATCATCTACAGACGTTCCGAAGCAGAGCTTCCGGCTCGTAGAGAAGAAGTACATCATGCAAAAGAAGAGGGCATCGAATTTATGCTCCTCAACAACCCTGTTAAGATCAACGGTGATGAAAAGGGCAATGTAAAATCCATCGAGTGCATCAAGATGGAACTGGGTGAACCTGATGCTTCCGGTCGCCGTCGTCCAATTCCGGTTGAAGGCTCCAACTTCGAGATTCCGGTTGATACCGTTGTTATGTCCCTGGGTACCTCTCCAAACCCACTGATCAGAACCACCACAGAGGGTCTTCAAGCAAACAAACACGGCTGTCTGATTGCTGACGATAAGATGGCAACCACCCGTGAAGGCGTTTACGCTGGCGGTGACGCTGTAACAGGCGCTGCTACCGTTATTCTGGCAATGGGTGCCGGTAAAACAGCTGCTGCTTCCATCGACGAGTACATCCAGAACAAAAACAAGTAATATAAACAAGTTTTTGTATTGATAAAATAAAAATACCCCTTGTATAGATTTTCTATACAAGGGGCTTTGTTTATGCAAGAAAGTTTTATTTAAAATTTACTAATGCAAGCCGCGTGCAGCTTCAGCCTGCTGAATGCGTTCCGCTAAATCGTTAAGATAAACCCAGCGCTCCATTTTTTCGGCAAGCTGTGTTTCCAGCTGCTCTTTTTGCTCGGTCAATTCCTGCAGTGCGGAGTAATCGCTTGCGTTGTCGCGGATAGCTTTTTCGGTTTCCTCGATTTTACTTTCCAGCTCAGCAATCACATCGTCGATCTGCTCATATTCGCGCTGTTCCTTAAAGGAAAATTTCAGCTTCTCCTGATGGGAGCGTCCGTCCTGCGTGCGTTTCTCCTTGTTGGAAGCTTCCGTTGCCTGTTTTTTCAGCTTTTCCTGCTCGGCAACATCGGCGCGGTAGTCCGCGTAACCGCCGATGTAGTGGGTGACCTTTCCGTCACCGGCAAGCACAAAAACATGATTCATCAGTTTGTCCAAGAAATAGCGGTCGTGGCTGACAGCAATCACAACGCCGGGGAAGTCTTCCAGATAATCCTCCAGCACCGACAGCGTTTCGATGTCCAAATCGTTGGTCGGCTCGTCCAGAACCAGCACATTCGGAGCTTCCATCAGCACGCGCAGCAGATACAGTCTTCTGCGTTCACCGCCCGATAACCGCCCGATTTCGGTGTACTGTAAATCCGACGGGAACAGAAATTTCTCCATCATCTGCGCAGCGGTGAGCATTCCTTCCGGCGTTTCAATCTCCTGTGAGATGCTTTTGATGTAGTCGATTGCTTTGACGGAGGGGTCGTACTCCTGTCCGATGAAGGATTCCTGCGAGAAATAGCCAATCTTTACGGTATCGCCGCGGACGACCTCGCCGGAATCCGGTTCCAGCAGACCGCAAATCATCCGTACTAAAGTGGATTTTCCGTAACCGTTGGGTCCGATGATGCCAACGCGGTCGCCTTTGAGCAGATTGTAGCTGAAATCCTGAATCAGTTGTTTGCCGTCAAAGGCTTTGGAGATGTTGTTGATTTCGATGATTTTTTTGCCCAGTCGGGAGGAGAGTGCAGAGACTTCCAGCTTGGACTGGTCAGGAACGTATTCGGAATTTTTCAGCTCCTCGAATCGGTTGACGCGGAACTGCTGCTTGGTGCTTCGTGCACGCGCACCGCGCTGGATCCATGCAAGCTCTTTGCGGTAGAGACTTTGACGTTTGCGTTCGGTCGCAAGCAGCATCTCCTCGCGCTGTGCTTTCAGCTCCAGATATTGCGAATAGTTGGCAGGGTAGGAGTAAAGTTTTCCGTGGTCTAATTCCACAATGCGGTTGACCACGCGCTCCAAAAAGTAGCGGTCGTGGGTGACCATCAGCACTGCACCCTGAAAGCGTTTGAGGTAATTTTCCAGCCAGTCAACCATCTCGCTGTCGATATGGTTGGTCGGCTCGTCCAGAATCAAAACCTCCGCCTGTGCGGCAAGTGCGCAAGCCATAGCAACACGGCGTTTTTGTCCGCCGGAAAGCTGTTCGATTTTTTCGTCGTAGTCGCATAAGCCGAGCTTTGTCAGGATGGTCTTGCACTCATATTCGTCCGCCTGCTGAACCACCTTTGCCTGTGCAGCCTGCTCATGGTCGATGGCAACGCCTTTCATCACCTGCTGCAAGATGGTCGCATCAGGCTCAAAAATAGGATTCTGGGGCAGATAGGCGACTCTGACGCCGTTTGCACGGGTGACAAGACCGCTGTCGGGAAAATCCAGACCTGCGATTATTTTCAGCAGGGTAGATTTTCCGGTGCCGTTGACGCCGATGAGTCCGATTTTATCGCCCTCGTTGACGGCAAGCGAACAGCCGTCGAGCAGCTGCCGCTCGCTGTAACCCTTGGAAATTTTTTCTGCATTTAATAAAATCAAGGCCAAAAGCCTCCGTTTCTGAATGTAATTTAAAAGATAAAACTATTTTTTATTATACTATGCAAAGGCAGTAAACGTCAATCGAGTGTAAAAAGATAAAAACGAAATAGAGAATAAAAACGATTTTGCCTATTGCTTTTAGAACAGGAAGATGCTATAATCTTTATGAAATACTTAGACAAACATTTTGACGCAAAAGCTCGAGCTTTTATTCATGTCCTAGGACATGAATAAAAGCTCGAGCTTTT
>CAMNVW010000246.1 GCA_946563605.1 uncultured Clostridia bacterium
TCTACACGTCCGCAAACACTCTTTCCCTACACGACGCTCTTCCGATCTATTTTTTGATCAGCGAATGTGTCAGCTTCACAACGGTCTTTCTCAAGTCGGTTTCTACAAACGCCACCTTTCCGTTTTCCAATGCGAGCAGCTCACCCTTTTTGATGTTGTGACCTTCATAGTCGCTGTCACGGGCAGCAAAGGTGACCGAACCGGTTCCTACCTTTTCGTATGCCTTCATCATGTTCATCATGTTCTGCTTGCTGTCTGCGTCTGCGTCAAAGGCAAGCATCGCGGAAAGTCCCTGCGGAACGGTTCTCGTCTGGAGAACATAAACCTTTCTGTCCGCAAGATTTGCCGCCTGTTCTGCTGCCATGATGATATTCTTATTGTTTGGCAGTACAAAAACAGTCTTGGCTGCGGTTGCATGGATTGCCGACAAAATATCATCGGTGGAAGGATTCATAGTCTGTCCGCCGCTGACAACATTATCTACGCCCAAATCGACAAACAGCTGCTTGATGCCATCGCCCGCCGCAACCGCTACAAAACCATATTCCTTGTCAGGGTCTACCGCTTTGTATGGGAATGCCTCCTGACCTTCCGCTTCCAGATCGACCAGCTTGTTGTTGTCGCCATGCTGTACCTTCATGTTGTCGATCTTCATGTTGGTCAAATATCCCAACTTGAGCGCCGCCTGAATGGCGTTGCCTGGCTCGTTGGTATGTACATGGCATTTGATGATTTCTTCATCATCTACCACAACAACGCAGTCACCGATGGATTCCAGATACGCACGCAGAGAAAGTGGGTCTGCGTTCTTGTTTTCTTTGTTGATGATAAATTCTGTGCAGTAGCTGAAATGAATATCTTCTTCGTTAAATTCCGCCGCGATACCCTGCGCTCTCTTTTCCTTTGGCGTGGACTGTGCGTCCTCATCGGAAGCGATGATCTCACCATTTTCGATGACGGACAGCATACCTCTCCAAATCTCAACAAAACCCTGACCGCCTGCGTCTACAACGCCTGCTTTTTTCAATACAGGAAGCATCTCCGGCGTCTGTGCCAGCGCATCCTCCGCACTGCAAAGAACCTCTTTCCACATCTGAACCGCAGTGATTTCGGTTTCCTGTTCCATGAGCTGCTGTGCGTGCTCCGCAGCCATTCTTGCAACCGTCAGAATGGTTCCTTCGGTCGGTTTCATAACCGCTTTGTATGCAGCGGCAACGCCCAAATTCAACGCCTGGGCAATGTCCTTGGCATCTGCCTGCGCCTTTCCGTCCAGACCCTTGGAAAAGCCTCTGAACAGCAGCGACAAAATAACGCCCGAGTTTCCTCTTGCGCCGCGCAGCAGAGCGGAAGCAGCTTTTTTGGAAACTTGATCCACAGTTGGTTCATCCTTCAAGGTTTCCAGTTCGCGTTTCGCCGCACCGATGGTCATCGACATATTTGTGCCGGTGTCGCCGTCTGGTACTGGGAATACGTTGAGTGCGTCTACCTGCTGTCTGCAATTTGAAATACGGTTTGCGCCAGAGATAAACGCATCTCTGAGCTGACTTCCCTTTATCACAATAAAACAACTCCTTAACAAAACTTTCATCCACATTCCCTGACCCTTTTCAAAATGGCCGAGGATTTTCTGCTGTTCACATCTTTCCAGCAGTTATGCTTTAAAGCCGGTTCTTTTCTCTCCCCCGCGAGTTTGCCGTTTATGGTAAACTCGCCGCAGTAATAAAGCTTCCGCTTCACTTCTGCTTTTATTTTCCTATCCCGTGAGTTTGCTATAAATAGCAAACTCACCGCAGTTAATTTACATCAGTAAATTTACTGCTTCATGCCATCCACAAAAACATTTACCTTGGCTACCTGTAAACCGGTTGCTTCCTCTACGGTGTAGCGCACCTTGTTGACAATGCTCTTGACGATTGCGGAAATATTGACCCCGTAGGTCACCGCAATGTGCAGGTCGATAACCAGACCGCCTGCAACGGTGCGGACTTTCACGCCTTTGTCCTGTGCTTCGTCCCGTTTCAGAATATATCTCATCCCCCGAGAAGCCGTGCTTTCTACCATTCCGGCAACGCCAAAACATTCGGAAGCCGCATGGCCAACCAGGTTTGCAAAATAATCCTGGGAAATTTCGATTGCTCCAAGATGATTTTCAAATTTAATCATAAATCACACGTTCCTTTCTTTGCACCGATACGGGTGTTCTTTAAGGGCATAATTATCAATGATATACATTATACCTTATTTTCGTCTCTTTGAACAGGCTTTCTGTTCGATTTTTCTTTATTTCATGCTTTATTTACAAAACCTCAAGGTTCAGTTTTCCATTATAATGTTAAATTTAACAAGTGTTACAATACTTTGGTGCGGCACATCCGATTTTGAGCGTTTTTTCGACTGTGAATCACGGTTTTTGAAGCCATGCTGTTTTATTGATGATACCACAAAACTCCGGTCAAATGTGCGTGCTCGTAAAACAGCTGCAGTTAAAGGATGCACTTCTCCAAAGCCTCCCTTGTGCAAAGGGAGGTAACGCGGCGCAGCCGTGACGGAGGGATTGTCGTGTACCAAAACCTCACTTGGTAAAGGGAGCCTTGGCACTACTATGAAGTCGGTGGTAAAACAATCCCTCAGTCAGCTTCGCTGACAGCTCCCTTTACACAAGGGAGCCTTGGGCG
>CAMNVW010000247.1 GCA_946563605.1 uncultured Clostridia bacterium
AGCAGCATTTATCATTTTGCATGGGAAAAAGCTGCTTTATGTCCGCGAAAAGTTTGATTATCAGAAACAAAATTTTTGTAGACTATTTTTTATTATCTGTGACATCTGCCTTTGGAACAGTTGCCCCGTCTGTTTCTTTGGATATGACGGGATGAGGTGCCAACAGATTTTCTGCTTTTAGCGTTGTCGCAAACACCATCGCCATCAGCATCGACAAATTTACAAGAAGCACCTTTGCCCGCGTTGTCGCAAACACCATCGCCGTCTGCATCAACAAACGCACAGAAACCGTTTCTGCTAACACCATCGAAGCAGCACCTGTTTCCACCGGATGCAAATGCGGTTGCTGAACCTGCCGATAGGATAACAATAATTGCTAAAATACTGAAAAAAGACTTTTTCATAATATTCCTCCGTAACATGAGATTTAATATAATGCGTACGCTGCTTTATGTCATAGAATATATCTGACAAAACTGGGGAGAAAAGGCACAGGTTTAGATTACCTCTGTTGCATGGCGGGTTGCATGACAGCCGAGGTTGACAGCGACAGGCAGGCTGGAAACGTGCGTTGGGTAGGAGAGGATATTGACTGCAAGCGCAGTAACAGTACCACCCATTTCTTCAGGACCGATGCCCAGACGGTTGACGCGGTCGAGGATCTCACTTTCCATATCGGTGTAGTACAGCTTTTTGTTGTAGGTGAACAGGTCGCGGCAGAGCGCTTCTTTTGCAAGCAGCGTGCACATTTCCGCGTTGCCGCCGATACCGATGCCGATAATCAGCGGTGTGCAGGCTTTGCCTTTGTTTTCCTGAACACATTCGATAACATAGCGAATAATATCCTCACGGGTTGCACTGGCAGGGAACATTTTCATTGCGCTTGCATTTTCACAGCCTGCACCCTGAGGAACGACTGTCAGTGTGATGCTGCTGCCAGGAACCAGTCTTGTGTGGATGATTGCAGGGGTGTTGTCGCCGGAATTGTTGCGGTTGAGCGGATCATCAACCACGGAATTGCGCAGATGTCCCTCAACGTAAGCCTCGCGGACACCTTCATTGACAGCATCCTCGAACAATCCGCCGGCAATATGTACGTCTTGACCGATGTCGGCAAAAACGACCACCATGCCGGTGTCCTGACAGATCGGCAAGCCGGTTTGCTGAGCGGTTTTGTAGTTGTCGATGATGCTTTGAAGTGCGCGCTGACCGTTTGGGGAGATTTCAAAATCCAGCGCAGTGTCGAGCGTCAGTTTAATATCTGACGGCAAAAATTTATTTGCCCGCAGGCAGAGATTTTTAATTGTACGGATGATCGTTTCGGAAGTGATAGTCCTCATAAATCTATTCTCCTTTATATTGCATATTGTATATTGCATATTGTAATTTGACTGTTCAGGAATCCGAACGTATTTTTTAAAGGGAAGAGCGAACGATGCGCCCATTGATAACCACCAGCTCAGGTTTCGCGGCGATAGTCAGCGGATCGGAAGCAAAAACGGCGAAGTCTGCATCCTTTCCGGCTTTGAGTGAACCAACGCGGTCGTCGATACCCACGATTTGAGCGGCATGGATGGTGATTGCCGCGAGCGCCTGCCAATAATCCATTCCTTCGCGCACTGCCATTCCTGCACAGATCGGCAGCATCCCAATCGGCATCACATTGTAGTCGGTGCAGATGGCACACATAATGCCGTTCTGCGAAAGAATAGCAGGGTTTTTGTCGGAGGCATTGCGCAGCTCCGGCTTGCTTTGGGTGGTCATCAGAGGACCGGCAATCACTTTTGCGTTGACTTCAGCCAGTTCGTCCGCAATGATATAGCCTTCGGTGCAGTGTACCAAAACGGAATCCAGCTCAAATTCCCGCGTCAAACGCAGTGCGGTAAAGATGTCATCGGCGCGGTGGCAGTGAAAATGTGCCTTGAGCTCACCCTTTATGAGCGGCAGAAGCGCGTCGCATTTCGCGTCAAAATCCGGCGGATCGGTGTCCTCGTCCTCCTCGGCTTTCAGACAATCTTCATAGTAACGCTGCGCCTTTTTCAGCTGTTCACGAATCAACGCAGCGGTTGCCATGCGGGTCATCGGTGTTTCGGATTTGTCACTGTAAGTGTTTTTCGGATTTTCACCCAGTGCAAATTTCATCGCAACAGGCTCTTTGAGCACCATGCGGTCGGTGTTGCATCCAAAAGTTTTCAGCGCGCAGAATTGTCCGGCAATCGGATTCGCACTGCCAGGACCGGTGACAACGGTGGTAACAGCGGCGTTCACCGCCTCGTCAAAGCTGAGATTCAGCGGATTGACAGCGTCTATTCCGCGCAGCTGTGGTGTGACAGGGTCGGTCATCTCGTTGAGGTCATCGCCTTCAAAGTTGAGCCCTTCTTCGGCAAGACCCATGTGGCAATGCGCATCAATAAAGCCAGGGTAGACTTTTTTTCCGCCCAGATCAAAAACTTCCTGTGAAGGGAAAGAAGCGATATCGGGACAGGCGGACATTGCACCGATGGCGCAGATCTTTTCGCCGTCGGTCTGCATAAATCCGTCGGGAATGGTGACAAAGCCGTTCTCACACGGCTCCATCGTAACAAGGTGTGCATGAATAAAAAGCATGGAAATCCTCCTGCGATGATACATTGTGAGCTGAACAAATTAGATTCTATTCGGCATATATATTCTTA
>CAMNVW010000248.1 GCA_946563605.1 uncultured Clostridia bacterium
AAGCAAAAGGCTAAGAGCCTATCCCGAAATTAACGATGAACACAAATGAGCTTACGCCAGACAATCACCGCGCAGGCAAACTGAAGCAGAGCCATGTAATTGGCAGCTTTCTTTTCATAGCGAACCAGAAGTTTACGAAACCGGTTGAAAAAAGAGTGTGTAACCTCAACCACCCAGCGGCGTGCGCGAAAATCAGGGTTGTGTTCCAATGCTTTCTTCTCCTCACCACGGGGTCGAATATGTGGAATATAATTGCGCTGTTCAACTGCTTCTCTGCTGCCAGTATAACCTGCGTCTAAACACAGATTCTGCGGATGCTCCTCATCCAAATCCGGACGCTGCATAACAATATGATCCAGGGTTTCTTCCAGCAATTTGATATCATGCGTATTGGCTCCAGAAATCACAATTGCCAGCGGGAGTCCCTTTTCATCCACCAGAAGACTGCGTTTTGTCCCCATTTTTTCCTCGGTCCGTTGGATTCTTTCCAACGGACTCCAAAGCCAGAGGCGCTTTTACCACACAGCCGTCCAGGCTTTGCCACTCCCAACCGATTCCTTCCAGTTCATCGTACTGCTCCAAACCTTTCCTCCAAATCTTTTCAAAGAAACCGGCTGCCCGCCATTCCTGAAACCTTCTATGTACTGTACTTCCGCTTCCATATTCACGAGGCAGGGCTTTCCATTGGCACCCAGTTCGCAGTACATAGAATATGCCTTCCAGCGCTTTTCTTGCCGGCATGGGTTTCCTCCCCTGACCTGGCGCGTTCTTGTATTCCTTTGCTGGATCCCTTTCTTTTTTCGGTATTTCTTCCTTGATTGCTTGCCAAAATTCATCTGAGATTGTCCATGCCTGATAACTTTTCTTTTCACTCATTTTTATCACCCTTTGGTATTATACCACAGATTCTTTTATTTTGGGATAGGCTCTTAGGTTTTGTATCATGTTTCGATTGCATGTGATTTGAGAGGAGCTTTAATCAGTGGTTCCTTAATCCTCCATGAGTCAGGAAGGTGTGGTATAATAGGGGAAAAGGGGGTACGTGGCATGAAACAGGAAAGTTTTAGCGATATGGAATACGCTTATCGGAAAAAGAAGACAAAGCGGGAAGAATTTCTGGAGATCATGGACGAGATTATCCCGTGGGATGAATGGGTATCTCTGATCGTGCCCCACTATCCCACGGGGAAACGTGGTCGTCCGCCTATCGGGATTGAAACCATGCTGCGAATGTACCTGCTGCAATGTTGGTTCAGCCTGTCGGACGAAGGTGTGGAAGATGCCATTTACGACAGCTATGCCATGCGGAAGTTCATGGGGATCAACTTTTTCGAACAAAACGTGCCGGACGCCACCACCCTACTGCACTTCCGTCATCTGCTGGAGGAGAAGGGAATAGGCAAACTGTTTTTTGACGCCATCAATCGCTGCCTGGAGAAGGCTGGACGGATGATGCGTGGCGGCAGCATTGTGTTCGCCACACTTATCAGCGCGCCCAGTTCAACCAAGAACGCGGAAAAAAAACGGGACCCGGAGATGCACTCAGCGAAAAAGGGAAACCAGTGGCATTTCGGCATGAAGTGCCACACCGGCGTGGATGCTGGGAGCGGGTTTGTCCACACAGTAGAAGTCACCGCCGCCAATGTCCATGATATCACCGTGGCAGAAAAGCTGCTGCGGGAGGATGACGAAGTAGTTTACGGGGACAGCGCGTATCTGGGGCTTGAAAAACGAGAAGAAATCAAAAATAATCCACAGTTTTCCGCAATTGAATACCGCATCAACCGCCGTCCGAGCAGGCTGCCCAAGGTTTCCGACAACGCCATTGACTGGGAGCGGTACATTGAAAACCGCAAATCCGCTGTACGCTGCAAGGTGGAACACCCCTACCGAATCGTGAAAAATATCTTTGGTTTTCGAAAGGCAGTTTATCGAGGACTGCGTAAAAATCTCAACCGATTGCATGTGCTGTTTGCCAGCGCGAATCTGTATATGCTTGCCAGGGCGGGCGGCTCATTGCGACCCGTTCAGGGTTCTTGCGCCCTTTAGACCGGATGGAGGGTGAGAAATGGGTGTTTTCTCCCCCAATATGGCTCTATACTTAGGTTTTGTATCATGTTTCGATTGCATGTGATTTGAGAGGAGCTTTAATCAGTGGTTCCTTAATCCTCCATGAGTCAGGAAGGTGTGGTATAATAGGGGAAAAGGGGGTACGTGGCATGAAACAGGAAAGTTTTAGCGATATGGAATACGCTTATCGGAAAAAGAAGACAAAGCGGGAAGAATTTCTGGAGATCATGGACGAGATTATCCCGTGGGATGAATGGGTATCTCTGATCGTGCCCCACTATCCCACGGGGAAACGTGGTCGTCCGCCTATCGGGATTGAAACCATGCTGCGAATGTACCTGCTGCAATGTTGGTTCAGCCTGTCGGACGAAGGTGTGGAAGATGCCATTTACGACAGCTATGCCATGCGGAAGTTCATGGGGATCAACTTTTTCGAACAAAACGTGCCGGACGCCACCACCCTACTGCACTTCCGTCATCTGCTGGAGGAGAAGGGAATAGGCAAACTGTTTTTTGACGCCATCAATCGCTGCCTGGAGAAGGCTGGACGGATGATGCGTGGCGGCAGCATTGTGGACGCAGATCGGAAGAGCGTCGTGTAGGG
>CAMNVW010000249.1 GCA_946563605.1 uncultured Clostridia bacterium
AAATGATTTTCACTTTCTACCGCTCCTTTCCGCCGATTGGACAAACCGGATAGCGCATCTGTTCGTCCCATCGGTCTATCTTCATCGAAAACCCGTCCCCGTTGTCCACATGAAAATCGTAGAACGGACGGTTGGAGTCCGCAAAACGCTCCAAAATTGCCATGATGCTGCCTCCATGAACCACCATCAAAACCTGCTGCCGATTCTCGTCCACAGCGCGCTTCAGTTGCCGGCAAAATCCATTCAGACAGCGGCGGCTCATTTCTTTGCGGGATTCCCCGTTTGGAATCTCCCCTTCCCCATTGGTGTTGAGCCATGCAATATACGCCGGAACCGTTTTAAGTTCTTCATACGTTTTTCCTTCAAAATCTCCGAAGTCGGTTTCGCGCAAATCTTTCTCTATTATAATAGGAAGATTTGCACCACAGATGATTTGAGCTGTTTGCAGACAGCGTTTTTTCGGACTGCAGATCAACATATCCGGTTTTGGATAAATGCCATCGCATTTTTTCTTCTGCAAAAGTGCGATCCCCTGCTCACAGAGAGGGTCATCTAACCGCCCTTGGTAGCGATGCTCCAGATTGCTTTGCGTCTTTCCATGTCGAACCAGTGTCACCAGCATCTCTTACGCCTCCTTTTTCAAGGTCATGGCAATGCCGCAGAACACTCTATCCACACGAACCGCCTGTTTTGCAAGCTCGCAGCAGATACGACCGGTCATTTCGCGCCATTCACGCTCCTGCGAAGTCATTGGAACAACGCCGCAGCCAATCTCATCGCAGATAATCACTGCATCGGGATAGGTTTGCAGGTAATCGGCTAACAATTCCTGCGGATTCTTGTTTTCCTGCATAAGTCTGAAAATCCATAGATGAAGATGGTTTAAAACTGTTCCATGAGGAATGGTGTCGAGCGAAATCGTTTCTCCATCTGCTATTGTCTGTTCAGAAGGATTCTGTGAAAGATACCAATTCAGTTTTCCCTGTCCGGCTCCGCCAATAATCAACCGCATTGTTTTATCCTCCTACTTTACCGCACAGACAATCAGCGCATAAAACACTGACAAGATGAGAATGACAAGTTCATTCACCTGCAGGAACCACCCTGCTAAATCGCCGGTGATTCCTCCAAACTGCTTCATCGCCATGTGGTGATAGCAGCAGAAAGTAAGCGCGCAGCCTGCCAAAATTACCACGCCGAGCCAATGTCCATTAAGCACAAAAAGCACTGCACAGATGAGTGCGAAAACAATCGAAGCAATACGAACATGGTCTTTTTGTGCCGCGCTCGAAAAGCTGTGAACCAAACCGCTGTTTTTTGCACATGGAAATGTGACGATTGCCAGCGCGCTCATTGCTCGGGAGAACACATAGCCGACCGCCATCATTTTGACAGCCAGCAGACGCATTTCCTGCTGAGGCTGTGTCCAAAGTGCAAAGGTAATCAGCAGATAGGCAGCACACCCCATCACGGCAAAAGCTCCGGTGTGTGGGTCTTTCAGAATTTCCAGTTTTTTCTCTCTGGTTTGATGGGACGCAAGCGCGTCCACTGTATCACAAAAACCGTCCAAATGGATGCCACCTGTCACAATCAACGGAATCAAAGCCGCAACCGCTGCAAACAATATCGTGTTGACTTCCAAAAGCTGCGACAGGTATCCCCATCCCAGCAAAAAAACGGCCTGCACTACACCGACCAATGGAAAAAATCCAAGAGCATACTTCATATTCTGTTCGTTCCACATGACCTGCGGCATCGGGATGGCAGAATACATCGAAAGCGCCACATCCAGCGATTCCAGCATGGTTTTGATTTTCATTTTATGCTTTCCCCTTCCAAACGATTGGTATTCCAGCCACAACTTCGACCACACAATCGGCGCGCGCTGCAATCTGCTGATTCACAAGCCCTAGCACGCGAAGATATTCCTGTGTGGACGGATCGTACTGGATTCCATCCGAGAAAATTTCGTTTGTCACAACAATCACATCCGCACACTGCTTGGTAAGCTGTTCAACGCCATCGATTACCTTTTGAAGCGTTTGCTCGCCTGCGCCATCTGGCGAATAAAGCTCATTCGCAACAAGATTGGACATACATTCCAGCAGCGCCACTCGATTTTCTTGATCGCCGTCAAAATGGATTTTCTCCAGTGCTGTCGGAACTTCTATCGTTTCAAAACCTTTTTGTGCGCGCATATTGCGATGGCGAGCGATTCTTTTGTGACATTCTTCATCAAACGGAATCATCGTTGCAAGGTAAAATCTTTTTGTGCAACCGGAAGAAACGACCAGCGATTCCGCAAATTCGGATTTTCCGCTGGCGCTTCCTCCACTTACCAGTGTCAGCATCTTGCTCTCTCCAATCGTCCTTTTTTATAACACTCAACCGAACTTAGATTAACTCAGCGGCTGATAAGCTTCCATCTCATTTTCGGCGAAGGTGTTCATTTGCGTATAGACAGCATTCGCCATATCCAGAACAGGGAAGCTGGCTACCGCGCCGGTTCCTTCACCCAAACACATATCGCAGGTCAGCATCGGGCGTTTTCCCAGCGCGGACAGAACGATTTTTCCGGCTGGTTCTTTCGATACATGAGACGCTAACCAGTAGTCCGCCGCAAACGGACACAACTTCAAGGCAACACAAGCCGCATCCGCAGAGATCACGCC
>CAMNVW010000250.1 GCA_946563605.1 uncultured Clostridia bacterium
GGTAAGAGGCTGTTGGAAACCGGTTGTCCAACAACAGCACAACGCCGCGGTCGCTGCTGCCGCGAATCACCCTGCCGGCAGCCTGCAAAACTTTGTTCATTCCGGGGTAGAGATAGGCAAAGTCGTAACCAGAACAATTTTTCTGCTGATAATAACCGCGCAGAATCTCCTGCTGCGCACCTACGCGCGGCAGACCGGTTCCGATGATGGCCGTGCCAAGCAGTTTTTCACCCTTGAGGTCGACCCCCTCCGAGTAGATTCCGCCGAGCACCGCAAATCCAAGCAGGGATTCCTGCGTGTTCGGCACATCAAACTGCTGCAAAAAAGAAACCTTTTCTTCCTCGCTCATCTGCGGCGACTGGCAGATCAGACGAATCTCAGGGTAGAGCTTGGTGAATACCTCCATCTCTTTTTGCAGATACTGATAAGACGGAAAGTAAGCGAGGTAATTGCCGGCTTTCGCGCTGACCATCTGATGCAGTATCTGCGCGATCGGCAGCAGACTTTGCTCGCGGGCAGCCCAGCGCGTGTTGATTTGCGGACAGATCAGCAGGCAGAGGTTTTCCTGAGAAAAAGGGGAGGGCAGAGCAAACGATTTTGTCTGATTTTGAGGGTCGTCGCAGCCCAGCACCGTTTTATAGTAGGACGGGGGAGAAAGCGTCGCGGAAAACAGCGTGCTGCACCTGCCAAGCGCAAGCCGTTCATCGACCATTTTGGCAGGGTCAAGGCAGAGCAGCTTGACCGTTACCTCCGAACCGGCGGTGGACACAAAAAAGGTAAACCGCTCGTCAAATAGTTCCGCGATGCGCAGGAAAAAGCGCACGTCAAAATAAAGCTGGAGTATCTCCTGCGGCACTTTTTCGTCAGCGGTTTTATCCGAAGCGGCTTCCGAGAGCAGGTTTTGCTCGGCGGAAAGCCTGCGGAAATTTTTGTCATGGCGTTTTTCCTCCAAAAAATGTGCGCAGGCAGTGTAAAAGGTTTGCGCGGCTTTGTGCAAGCTGTCGGGAATCGAGGAAAGCGCAAGAAAATGTTCTGTGTCCTCATTTTCCTGCGCGAGGATCTCCTTTTTGAGGCTGAGCATTTCTCGGTTGAGCGCATTTAAGCTGCGCTTGAGGGGATTGGAAAGCGGCGCTGCCAAACGTTTGCAGGTGAGAACGTCCGATTTTTGCAGCTTTGCGGAGTACATGGAACGGGCGCGGTCAACCAGATTGTGCGCTTCGTCGATGAGAAAGCAATAATCGCCGCTCTTATCAAAAAAGCGGCGCAGATAAACGACGGGGTCAAACAGATAGTTGTAGTCGCAGATGATGGCGTCGCACCAGCTCGAAAGGTCGAGCGCAAGCTCAAACGGGCAGAGCTGGTAGTGTTTAGCAAACTGTTCGATCGTTTTGCGGTCGAAGGCATCCTCGCTTTGCAGCAGCTCAAACAGCGCGTCCTGAATGCGGTCGTAATAGTTTCGCGCATAGGGGCAGTCGTCGGGATTGCACAAACGTTCCGGTAAAAAGCAGATCTTGTCCTTTGCCGTCAGCGTCACCCGCTTGAGCCGCATCCCTTTTTGCTGCATCAGTGCAAAGCCTTCCTCGGCAACGGTGCGGGTGGAAGCCTTAGCGGTCAGATAGAAAATATGGGAGAGGAAGCCTTCCCCCATCGCTTTGACCGCCGGAAAAAGGGAGGAGATGGTTTTGCCGATGCCGGTAGGAGCCTGACAAAACGCCCTTGAACCGGATGCGGCACAGCGGTAGACCACCGCCGCCATCTGCCGCTGACCGGCGCGGTAATTGTCGAACGGGAAGGGGAGCAGCTTTGCCTGACGGTCGCGCAGCTGCGTCCAATCCCAGCGCATCTGTGCCCAACGGTGGTAGCGCGAGAGCAAGCCGCGGTAGAACTGTTCCAGCTCGTTGGCAGAAAAATCTTTCGTGAAGGAGACGGTTTCTTCCGTTTCCACCTGACAGTAGATCAGGCGCACAAGGACATGGCTGAGCTGTTCCTTTTGTGATAAAATAAAGGCGTAGCATTTCGCCTGTGCCCAGTGCAGGGGATGAAAGCCCGGGCTGTTCGGCTCGCCGCTGAGAGAGGAAAGCGGCAGTTCGGTAGTCTTGATTTCCTCGATGACCACGCTGTCGTTCTCGCGCAGGATCGCGTCTGCACGCCCGAAAATATGGTAGCGGATGCCGTCTTGTATGCGCTCGTCCGAAAGGCTGACCTCGGACTGATAGGCGTCGCCGTACTGGGCTTGGGATTTTTTTTGCAGCTTGCGGTGCAGACGGGAGCCTTCGTTTGCGCGCTGATACAAGTCTGTGCCGCCGACGCGGTTGTCAATACTGCCGCTTGCGAGGATGAACTCCACCAACTCGCGCACAGACAGGGAAACGGAAAAATGTTCCTGCATAAAAATCCTCCTGTGGTTCATATTATCGGAACGGTCGAACGATATATTATATAAAAATAAAAGTTTTTGGTAGTTGAAAACAAGTTTTCAACTTGCTTTTCTTCAAAAAGCTCGCAGTTTCCAAAGGCAGCGCCTTTGGTAGGGTTTGGGACAACATCCCAACTATTAAAATAAAAATATAGAACGATAGTGGCACAAAAGCAGTTTCGATGTATTCGCACGGGAGTGCGGTTTTGCGGCAGCAAAACATAAAGTTATTTTTATGTTGTTTTAAGAGGTT
>CAMNVW010000251.1 GCA_946563605.1 uncultured Clostridia bacterium
TCGGGACGCAACTACCTTGCGTCGGGAACCTTCTGGTTCCGAGACCTCCAACAGAGAGAGGGGAGTTCCCCTCTCTCGACTCTTCCCCTTCGAGGAACGCAAAACTCTGCGTCTACGGCGGGAGAAGACACTGTAAGGGGTGGCAACCCCCACAATTCCTAGAAGTCAAAACAAGTTTGTGGAAGCTATCGCTCTGCGCAAAAGCCAAAATGCAATTTAGATAAAGGAGATATATCCTTTTTCGATTGCTTTATACTCTTTCGGGTTCTGGCTGTCGTAAACGACCTCCATTCCCTCGTTTAACACGATCAGTCTTCTGCCCTGCGGAACTTCCGGCAGTTTTTCGAGTTTTTCAGTTACTCTGTAAATGCTGTTGTAGCTTGTCTGCGGCAAATTCTCAAAGGTCTGACCTGCGTAATTTTCCAGCGCCTGTTCATCCCGATACAGATAAGAAGCAACATAGCAGTGCTCCACACCGTCCATATCCACAAAGTATGGGTCGATCAGATCGCGGCTGCCATGATACGGTGCCTGCAAAAATCCTCTGCCGGTGTTGTCGTCCTCTGGAATAAAGGAGCCTTCAAATCTGCCGTAGATCTCTCCGTCAGGAACAGAACTGAACGACGCAATCAGCACACCCTGTACATTCGGCAGCTTTTTGATGGTGAATCCGTTCATCATCTCGCCGCTTGCCATATCCTGCTCGCAGATGCTGATGGCAACATATTTTTTATCCACACGTTTTTCCCACGCTTCAGACAACTGCGGATGATCCTTCGCTTTCATCGAAGAAGCAAAGCTCTTGCCGCGGTAGGTGGACAAAAAGAAGGTATTTCCCTGCGCTTCACGGAAGAAATGTTTTTCGCCGTTTGCATCCACAAAATCCTTGCCGTCAAATTTCATATTCTTAAATGTCGCATGATGGTTGCCTGCGGTATCGTCGTTGGTGATGGTCAAATCGGTGCCGAAGAAGTGGGTGTTCAGGATACTGCTCGGTACAAGGTAGGTTCCGTCAAACTTCTCGATCAGCTCTTTTGGAACCGGCTGATACTTTTTGTAGATGCTGATTCCTTTTGCCTCCAGCATATATACGGCAAACAGATTCAAAATCTCCGCAGCAACGTCGATCTTGCTGTCGTGTGTTTCACTAATAGCAAGCACCGCATTGTATTTTGGAATTACATACAGCTTGCTGGTGAACTGGAAGCTGTTTCCACCCTTCATCTGAACATTTTCGCCCAGATCGTATTCTGGGTCGGTTACCGCCACGCTGTCCCAGCCCAAGCCATAATACTCGCTGCAAGTATCGTCCTCAAGGAAGGATGCTCCCTGCATTTTGCGCATTTCTGCCTTGCTCTGCTCGCTGATGACATCGTTTGGTTTGAGGAACAGGTTGCCGAATTTGCACAAATCGGTCATGGTCGTGGTAAATCCGCCGCAGCCTTGCAGGTAGAAATATTCCGGCTGCTTGCCGCTTTCACGAATGAGCGGATATTCTTCATTGACAGTGGTAGAAACCCTTGTCGAATGTGCGCCGATCGGTTCTGTGATATATTCGCGGCAAAATTCGCCAAAGCTCATGCCGGAAACCTTTGCAACCAGCATCTCTGCCATCGTAAAACCATCGTTGCAGTAAACGGAATATTTTCCAGGGTCTGCTTTCAAATGACTTTTTGCGAGGTACTGGTAAACTTCGCTGTAATATTCCTCGTTATCCAGCTCCCCGACATGGGTTGCAGAAAAATTCTTCCATTGGGTTCCCGGCAGACCGCTCGAATGGTTGAGGCAGTGGCGGACAGTAATCTGGCGGTATCTTGGGTCGAGCATGGTAAAATCAGGCAGATAGGTGCAGATTGGTTCGTCCAGATCCACCTTGCCCTGCTCCACCAGTTTCATGACAGCGGTTGTGCAGAACACCTTGGAGATAGAGCAGATATTATATGTATGCTTTAATGTTACTGCGTTTTTCTCCTTACTTCCGTCGTTTCCAAGCGCATCCGCTGCAACGATTTCCCCGTCAATCATAATTGCATAAGACACCGATGTATATTTGGGGCTGAGGTTCAGCTGCAAAATTTCCGAAAGTCTTTTGGTCATATCCATTGAAAAATCAATCTCCCTTCTGAATAGCTAGCATAATGCTACTTTATAAGCTAGCACGATTCGAGAAATCTGTCAATATTTCTGGTTGCACTTTAAAATGGACTGCGTCCACTCTAAAGAGTTTTTGTACTCTACGCTTTCGACCGTTTGAGCAAAAACAAAAGTTTTGTCAACTTTTTCAAAAGTTGCGAGGTGCAGGAGCAGAGCTCTTGCTCGCTCGTCGCAACGAGCGAAATACCCCAAACAAATAATATAAAACATAAAATCGTGCGAGGCAGAAAGTTCTTTTCGACGCTGGCGCACGTCAGTGCGATGGAACAAAGTTCCATATCCACAAAACAATAATATAAAAAATGATAGAGACACAGTGCCGTTTCGATGCTGTGGTACGGGAGTACACCGCGTAAGCGGCTAGTGGTTACTGCTTTAGTAAAAATGTGGGATAGAGGCAGAAAATATGTTTTTCGCAGGGGGAGTCGAGAGGGGGTATCCCCCCTCTCTGCCGGAGATTTCGGAACCAGAAGGTTCCCGACGCAAGGTAGTTGCGTCCCGAATCTTTG
>CAMNVW010000252.1 GCA_946563605.1 uncultured Clostridia bacterium
CTGATGCCGCATTTCAGCGAAAAGACCCGTTACAACATCCGCCTGTCCGCCAGAAAAGGCGTGACAGTGCATTGGTCAAGAAGTGAGGAGGACCTCAAGAAGTTCTTTGACCTGTACGAGATTACCGCTGTCCGCGATAAAATCGGACACCGTCCGTATGCGTATTTTAAACGGATGGTGCAGGCGTATGAAAACAGCGACCTGCTGAGAATCTATATTGCAGAACATGAAGGAGAAGCGCTTTCCGGCGCCATCTGCATCCACTCCGGCAAAAAGACATGGTATATCTACGGCGCAAGTTCCAACAACAAGAGAAATTTGATGCCGAACTATGCGATGCAAGCGGAGATGATCAAGTGGGGGCTGGAAAACGGCTCGGAAATTTATGATTTCGGCGGTGTGTTCATTTTGGATAAAACCAACGGTTTATATAAATTTAAAGAGGGCTTCTGCCGCCGCGAGGGAGCAACCGAGTTTATCGGAGAATTTGACAAGGTTTATCATCCAATGCTTTACACAGCTTTTGCAAAGATGATTCCGGCTATGCAGCGCATGAAGTCAAAAAAGAATCACGCGGACTCCAAAAAAGAACAGGGAAAACAGACTGAAAATAATCAGGAAAAGGCACAGCCGAAAACAGATGCAACTCAAAAATAAGCGCAAAAAAAGGATGGTCGGTAGACCATCCTTTTTGTATCTTTATTTTGTGGCTGGTTCAGCAGGATTGATGTACAGCGTCTGGGTAGGATAAGCGAAGCTTGCGCCTTCTTCCTCCACAATCTGCATGATGCCATAGTTGACCTGTTCCTTGACGCGCTGAAAATCCGCAAAGGAAGTCGGGGCGGTGAAGAATACAAGCGCGATCTCCAAGCTGCTGTCCTGAAAGCTGTTAAAACGAACAACGGTATCGTCCGCAATGATTTCGGGATTTGCGTTGACCATCTCGGTGATGCGTGCAACGCAGTGTTCCAACGTTTCTTTTGGCGTATCATAAGTCAGTCCGATAGAAAAGGATGCGCGGCGTTTGTCCATCTTCGACCAGTTGGTGATTGGAGAGGAAACCAGTGCAGAGTTTGGAACGACCACCAGCGAGTTTGGGAAGGTGCGGATGCGTGTGGAACGGAAGTTGATGTCCTCAACAATGCCCTCAATGGAGGAGGTGGAGATCCAGTCGTCCACCGCAAAGGGTTTGTCCAAAAGAATTACCAGACCGCCAAACAGGTTCTGAGCGGTGTCCTGTGCAGCCAACGCAAAGGTCAAACCGCCAAGACCAAGACCGGTGATGATGGTGGTGACGTTCGTGCCGGTTTCACTGAGGATTGCAATGCCGGAAATTGCGAAAATCAAAACCTTGACAACCTTTTTTAAGAAGGTCATGAGCGTTTTGTTGAGAGCAACGTTCGATTCCTCCGATTTTCCGATGCGGAAAAAGGAGTCAGAGGCACAGTCGCACAGCCGCAGCAAAATCCATGTCAAAATCACGATAATGGTGATGCGGTAAATTTTCAGCAGAAAAGCAGAAATTCCAACGTTTGGGTGTAAATTCATCACAGCAAGGTAAATGCCGCTGCACGCAAGCAGTGCCTTTAACGGTGCAAAGATAAATTCCAGTGTCACATGGTCGGCAATCTGGCGTTTGCGGTTGAGCAGCTTGTTCAGAATATTGATGATACCTTTGGTGACAGGCGCTTTAAAAATCCAAAACGCAAGAAAAATCAAAAGCGAACCTAAGAAGCGGAACAAGAATACATTGCTCGCAATGATGTCAGAAAAAAGGGTAAACAATCGAAAAACACATCCTCTCAAAAAATCTCTCATTAGAAAATAAAATAACAACAACAGTATATCATATTTTTGCTTATTTTGTAAATATACACCACACAGTATAAAAACAGCCGGAATCAAGGGCGTTGCCATAAGAAAACATGAGAAAACCCAGTAAAATCAATGTTTTTTAAGAGCAGCGGAAAACGGGGCGGCGCAAACAAGTGAACAACAGCACAGAAAACGGGCGATGTCGGCAAGACACCGCCCGTTTCTGCGCCCCGGCGAACACCGCAGATTTTGAAAAAAATCTGCGGTGTTTTTTCATGTCCAGACACCGAAAGGAGCGGAAAACCATGCCAGTATTCCGCGTGGAAAAGAATAAGGGCTACACGGTGATGTCGAACCACCACCTGCGTAACAAAGACCTGTCCCTGAAAGCCAAGGGCCTGCTGTCACAAATGCTGTCACTCTCGGAAGATTGGGATTACACGTTAAAGGGCCTTGCCCTCATCAATCGGGAGAAGATCGACGCTATCCGGCAGGCTATCCGGGAGTTGGAGCAGGCGGGGTACATTGTCCGTTCACGGGAGCGTGACGAACGGGGACGGCTGCGGGGCGCGGACTATGTGATCTATGAACAGCCGCAGACGCCGCCTGCATTGGATTTACCTACGTTGGAAAATCCAACATTGGATAATCCTACGCAGGAAAAACCTACGTTGGAAAATCCAACGCAATTAAATAAAGATAGAGTAAATAAAGACCTGCCCCATACCCGAATTGACAGACACAAAAAACAGTCGTAACATGGAAAGGAAAGGGGCAATAAAAATGGAAACAAAGAAGAAAAAAGGGACACCGCCGCCGCGGTACGATGAGGCATT
>CAMNVW010000253.1 GCA_946563605.1 uncultured Clostridia bacterium
CGGGACAAAGTGAAAAACGAGGAGCTGAACGAACAACTGCAGCAGGTCAGCCAGATCAGCGACCAGATTTCTTCCGGTACGGGCAACATTGCCGAGGCAATTTCCGCGCTGGTAGTCTTGGGATACAGCCAAAGCGAGGCTGCAAAAGCGCTTGCAGGTCAGCCGGCAGAAGCTTCGGTGCAGGAACTGATCAAAGTTGGATTGAAAAAACTGTCGGGCGCAAGATAATTTAGAAGGGGAGAAAGACAGATGCTGGAAAATGAGATGGATTTTGAAAATCGAATCATCGCCCCGGAATATGCTTCGATGGAGGATGCCGAGGTGGAAACCTCCCTGCGCCCAAAAACATTGTCGGAATATATCGGACAGGAAAAGGCAAAGGAAAACCTTTCCATCTTTATGCAGTCGGCGAAGATGCGCGGCGAAGCGCTCGACCATGTGCTGCTGTACGGTCCTCCGGGACTTGGCAAAACAACGCTTGCCGGAATCGTAGCAAATGAAATGGGCGTGAACCTGCGCGTCACCTCCGGACCTGCGATTGAAAAACCAGGGGATTTGGCGGCGCTGCTGACCAATTTGAGCGAAGGCGATATCCTTTTCATTGATGAGATTCACCGCCTTTCCCGTGCGGTCGAGGAGATCCTCTATCCTGCAATGGAGGATTACGCGCTGGATATTATCATCGGAAAAGGACCGTCGGCGCGTTCAATCCGCATTGATTTGCCGAAGTTTACTTTAATTGGCGCCACCACCCGTGCAGGACAGATGACCTCTCCGCTGCGAGACCGCTTTGGTATGCTGCTGCGGCTGGAGTTGTATAAGCCGGAAGAATTGTGCCAGATCATTACCCGAAGCGCAAAAATCCTCGATGTCGAATGTGAAGAAGAGGGTGCGCTGGAGCTTGCGCGAAGAAGCCGCGGCACACCGCGAATTGCAAACCGTCTGCTCAAAAGGGTGAGGGACTATGCGCTTGTGCTGGGGGACGGAAAAATCACCAGAGAAATTGCCGATGCCTCGCTGGATAAGATGGAAATCGACAAGCTGGGTCTGGATTCCAACGATATTCGCATCCTCAAGACCATCATCCGCAATTATGGCGGCGGGCCTGTCGGGGTAGAAACTCTAGCGGCGGCGGTCGGTGAGGAAACGGTTACGATTGAGGATGTCTGCGAACCGTATCTAATGCAGATTGGTTTTTTGGTCAGAACGCCGCGCGGCAGATGCGTCACACCGTTTGCATATGACCACTTAGGTTTAGCGCGTCCAATGGCGGATGTGCAAATGCAGTTTGAACAGCTGGAATTGTAAGTGGATAAACATATAGAAATTTCGGTAAATAAATATTTAGCGAAATTGATGCGGCGCTGAAAAGGGAATGAAACTGTACAAAGTCCGCATCAAAAAATCATATTACTGTAAAGGACATATCCTTTGAAAACACAGAAAACAAAAAGGGGTTGATTGTTATGGGAAGAATTTTTGGAACAGATGGTGCACGAGGTGTGGCAAATACAGAAATCAGCTGTACGTTGGCAATGGATATCGGACGGGCGGCAGCGATGGTGGTAGCAAGGGATCACAAGAAAAAGCATCCGGTATTTCTGGTAGGGCATGACACCAGAATCTCGCACGATATGTTGGAAAGTGCGATTGCAGCCGGACTTTGCTCGGTGGGAGCGAATGTCGTCACATTAGGGACAGTTCCAACGCCGGCGGTGGCTTATCTGGTGCAGAATACTGATGCTGACGCGGCAATCATGCTGTCTGCATCACACAACCCGTATGAGTTTAACGGCATCAAAATCTTCGGATCTCAAGGCTTTAAGCTCACCGATGAGGAAGAAATGGAAATCGAAGAAATTGTGCTCGACCATGTCCTTCCGTATGATTTAAAATGGAACGATGAACTGGGAACCATCCGTAGCGGAGAAGAGCTGGTTGAACAGTACATCGACCATATCGTTTCTACGGTAGAGGGCGATTTGTCGGGACTAAAAGTTGCAGCGGACTGTGCAAATGGAAGTGCAAGCGCAACAGCGGCGAAAATCTTTGCAAAACTGGGTGCGGAGGTCACCATCCTCAACGATCAGCCGAACGGCGTGAATATCAATGATTGCTGCGGCTCTACACATATCGAAGTGTTGGGGAAATATGTGCAGGAAAACGGCTTTGATCTCGGTGTAGCTTTCGACGGCGACGCAGACCGCTGCCTTGCGGTGGATGAAAACGGTAAGCTTGTCGATGGCGACCAGCTGATTGCCATTTTTGCAACGCAGATGAAGCAGGAAGGACGTCTTGCAAACGATACCGCCGTTGTCACCATTATGAGCAATATCGGCTTCTTCAAATTTGCGGAGCAGGCAGGCATCCATGTAGAAAAGACAAGTGTCGGCGACCGCTACGTTCTCCAAAATATGCTGGAATACGGTCACTGCATCGGCGGCGAACAGTCTGGACATATCATCTTCCGTGAATATATGACCACTGGCGATGGTCTGTTGACCGCTGTGCAGCTGTTGTCCGCACTGAAAAAGAATAACAAACGACTGTCGGAGCTTGCAAGCCTGATGACGGTTTATCCGCAGGTTCTGCGCAATGTCCGCGCAGACAGCAAAATGAAGAAGATGGTCAAGATTGACCAGGGCGTACTG
>CAMNVW010000254.1 GCA_946563605.1 uncultured Clostridia bacterium
AAAATTTTTTAAAAATTTCAAAAATTTTTTTTTTTCAAAAACCCCCCCCCCCCCCCCAATCCGGTGGGGGCGCGTTTCAGATTATCTCCCTCTGCCCAGACCAAAGGAAATGGAAAGCGCCTTGTTGACCTGCGACATGGAGTCCGCATCAAGGCTACCCATCTTTTCTCTGAGCCTGCGTTTATCAATGGTGCGTATCTGTTCCAGCAGTACAACAGAATCTTTTGTAAGACCGCAATTTTTGGAGTCCAGTTCGATGTGGGTCGGAAGTTTGGATTTTTCCTTCTGACTTGTGATTGCGGCGGCAATCACCGTTGGACTGTAACGGTTGCCAACATCGTTCTGCACAATAAGTACCGGACGCACACCGCCCTGCTCTGAACCTACTACCGGACTCAGATCCGCATAATAAATGTCTCCTCGTTTCACAATATCACGCTCCGACGTTTTTTTGTTTTGATTTCGATGTTATTGTAACCCAAAAGATATCCGGTTAATCAGTCTGAAAAAATTTTATCTCAGGACACAATGTGGTCTTGGAGCGTCCCTTATTATCCTATGGTGGCCGCATGAAAATGTGCTTTCAAATGAGGACACAAACAGAGCAGACTGCATATACTGATTGCGTGAATTTGAAAAGAACGTTTTTTACGCCGGAAATATCCGCTGGAATCCCCATTTGTACCGGTGAATCTGCACAATCATGATTCTTCGGTTTCATTTTGGGGAGGGGGACGCTCTATCATCAGGGCAGAAAAACTTGGGAGCAGTGTGGCTTAGATGCCAGCTTTGGCAGCGGCAAGGGACAGACTTTGGAAGAAGTTAGAGAATCCGTTGGTTACTGCTGACAATTCGACAAATCAGCTAAAATTATTATTTAATAAAGAATAAAACATATCAATTATACACAACAAAAACCGAATTCATGGTAAAAAAATCCTCTTGAAAAAGTGTTTGCAGCCCTTTATAATAACGACATGACCTAACGAAAGGACAAATGTAAAAACTAAATTTCTCAGGAGGCAACTCAAAAATGAAAAAAATCGTATCCATGTTTTTAGCAGCATGCGCGGTATCCGCTATGAGCGTGACCGCATTCGCACAGCAGGCACAGGCAATCAACGTCACTTCCGATGAAGCAATCAAGCTGTCTTTCGGCGAGGAAAAATTCAGTGAATTGCTGCTGCCAGGTCAGACCTACACCTATCCGCTGTACATCGAGCAGGAGGATGGCACATTGGCGCCGCTCAGTGACGAGCATCTCAAAGATGTAAAGCTCAGAGCGGAAACCAAGAACGGCAAATCGGTGATTTCTTCCTTCAAGGTAGAGGAGGAAAACGACCAGTATCAGCTGGAGGTGACCACCAAAGCAGGCTGGCCGACCGAACAGAGTGAGGTAGAAGGCGCAGTCAGAGCAGTCAAACGCTCGAACGGACAGGTTGTCAGCAGCGTGGAAGCAGAGCTGACCGTTGGCTATCCGACCATCAGCGATGAAGCGCTGGAGGCAGTGAAAGCGGATGAATATATTTTCGTAGAATCCAACGCGCCGGTCATCTCCACAGAACAGTTCCAGAAGCTGGACGAATATGCAGATGGCAGCAAAGTGACCTTCACCAACGGTATGTGGACCTATGAAGTGCGTGTATCCGGTCAGGAGGCAGTCAATATGCTTCACAACGAGCGCGCAATCAAAGAGGTATCCTCCAAATTTGAGGATCAGAACTTCAAGTATGTGTCTTTCCCAGGTGGTCCTGCATTCGATTTCACCGGCAAAATGACCATTGACGTATCGGATGAGATGGAAGATTTTGACGGCAAATTCTATGTATACCGTTACCTTAGAGGCGCGCTCGAAAGAATTGATGCAACCGTTGATTTAGAGGATGAATCCATTTCCTTCGAGACCAAAAACCTCGGCAGATTTGTGATTACCGACAAGGAAATTGCAGACGGAACCATTGTGGATGAAAGCTTCACACAGGCTCCGGCAGAGGAAACAGAAAAACCTGCTGAAGAAGAAAAACCAGCAGAGGAAAAGCCTGTCGAAGAAACACCGGCAGGCAGCGTGTCGGACAACAATGACTACCAGTCCAACGGTTCCAACAAAGGAAACCCTGATACCGGTGCAAAAGACTTTGCAGCGCTTGCAGCGGCAGCAGCAGTTGTGTCCGCGGCAGCAGGAATTGCATTGCAGAACAAGAAACGCTAACCAGAAACATTTTGATAAAAAGTCCATCCTGTGAGAAACGCCGCCCAAATGGGCGGCGTTTCTCTTTTGCGGGGCTGCTCGCCCCACACCAAGTCGCACTTTTGCTTTTGTGCAGCAACAGACTTTGCGTTGTTCGACCTTGAGAATGGAACTGCGTTCCATTCTCCCTAGTTTCTACAAACTTATTGTGGGCTTACGCAGCACTAGCTTTTGTTTTGACTTCGAGGAAGTCAGAAGATTTTTGTGGGGGTTGCGCCCCACTCCCTCTATTTTAGCTTCAAGAAGCTCGGAAGTTTTTTATAAGGGGGATTCTCCCCCTAGCCCCCTTAGTTGTGGGGCTACTCGCCCCACTCCCTCTATTTTAGCTTCAAGAAGCTAGGAAGTTTTTTGTGGGGCTACTCGCCCCACTCCCTCTATTTTAGCTTCAAGAAGCTCGGAA
>CAMNVW010000255.1 GCA_946563605.1 uncultured Clostridia bacterium
GCCTTCTGCTCCGCTTTTTCTTTTTCCTGCTCTAACTTTTTAATCTTTTCAAGAAACCGCTGCTCCGCCTGTTTTTCTGCCTCTGCCCGCAGCTCTCCGATCATCTGCTGGTCAGGCTGCAGTTTCTGTTCTTTGAGGGCGTCAATCTGCTTTTGAAGCTCTCTTGCCTTTTCTTCACTTTTGCGGCGCTTCTCCTCGGCGGCTTTTCGTTCCTCTTCCAACTTTTTGGCAGCGTCCACCTTTACCTGCAAAGATTTTTCATATCCGGCGTTCTGGTTGACCGCTTCTGTCAAGCGCGTCTCCATCTTCTGCCGTTCATTGATGGCGGTGTTCAGTTGCTCGGCAGTGTCCTGCATCTGCCTGTTCTTTTCTTCCAGCTGGCGTTTCAGTTCCCTGTTCTCCTGCAAAGCGTCCTTTAAATCCCGGGTAGACATACTTTCCACATCGTGTTCTGAAACAAATTCCTCCCGTTCCTCCGGCGGCAGGACGGTCAGCGCCAGCGCTTTGGAAACATCCAGATTCATAATCGTCTGCGAATTTGTCAGCGTTGTAAACAGGCTTCCCTGGTCGTTGCCGTATTCCTTATACAACCGCATAAAGTTGTTGGCGGTGGACTGGCTGTAATTGACATTTTCCTTCAGCCAATTTCCCCACTCCCCATGAGGAACAAGGTCTTTGGCTTCCAACAGGCGTTCCCCGATTTCGATTGCACAGCTGACCGCTGTGACCTTCGCCTGACGATCAAAGGTGATTATTTCTACTGCCAGCTGCTGCAAGCGCTGGTTCGATTCGATTTCCTCAAAGCTCATATTCTCAATCTCGTACATACAGATTCTCCTTTATGCTGCTGTCACTTTCAGTTTTTTCTTTTGGGATTCGACCACCTGCTTCATCCACTTTTCGACAAACTGTTTAACCTCTTCCTGCGGTTTGTAACCGTTCTCCACATCGTTTCGATAACCGCGGTACTGAACCAGATGATCCTCCTTTCCCAGTTCCAGTGTGTAGTATGGGATGTCGGGGTCAGACTGTTTGCGGATACAAAACAGCTTGCAGCTGCCCGCGGCATAGCTTTGCGCATAGTTTGCGACGCAGTGCTTTAACCGGCTGCCTTCCGTCACCAGCTCTTTCAGCGAGCTGATTGGACGAATGAGCAAACCATCTTTTTTCCACGCATACTTTTCCCATTTTTTTGCTGCCTGTAAAATACCTTTTACTGTTTTTTCCTGCTCCTTTTCTTTCACCAGAGCAGTGACAGTGTCATGGGCATCCATAAGATTTTTGGGTCTTAACACGCGGTCATCGCCCAAATCATAGCCGAGCTTTTTGCAGGCTTTCAGATAGTCCAGCCAGTCGCCAAGGATGATGTCTGGAACATTTTGACCTCGAAGCACTTCCTGCTTGTCCAGATAGTTCTCAATCTTTTGCAGGGAAAGGTATTGCGCAATCTCCGGCAGCCGGTAAGGATGTTCCAGCCGGACATACAGCCTGTGAAACACCTCGACATCCACCTTTTGCCGCACAACAATCTTCCGGTAGGCTTCCAGTTCACCCCAACTTGGGTTTATACCAAGAATCGCTCTGAGCGGCTGTCCGGCAATCCCGAATAATTCCTGTGGTGTCCTTCCCTGCGGCATCTGGTAACCGTAGCGGCTTAGCGTTCCCTCCAACATCCTCCACAAACCCATCTTTGCAAAGTACTCCACCTGCATCGGTGATCTCCAACATGATTCGATGAGCCGGCAGGCGTCTGTTTTGATGTGCTTGGTAATTTCAGCAAGCGGAATATATTGCAGCCTTGCGTCCTGCCGGCGGATATCAGCTAGGTTGTCCGGATAAATCCGGCAGGTGCGCGGGAAGCGTCCATCCACTTTGCAGAAACGGTATTCGCCTGTCTGGAAAAAATTCTGCCATTCATAAAAGCCGGTGGCGTATCCTTCTTTGCTCCTGCTGTAAAAATACCGGCTGGTTTCGTGCAAGTCATACTCATGGTCTTTAAAAAAGCTGGTTTTTCCATACAGAATCGAAATCACCTCAAAGTATCTGACGCACCATCCGTCTTTTGTCGGCTGAATGTAGGAAAACGCGCTTTCGTCCCTCATCCTTGCAACCTTATCCCTAAATTTTCCGTTTGCAATGAAGGTCACTCTGCTGTGACAGTGCGGACACTCACCGACGCCTCGGTGCCTTGCCCCCTTGATTGTTACCTCCTGTTTGCAGTGGGAGCAGATGCCTTTTTGCATTTGCCTGCCCTTTTGGTAATCGTAGAAGATGTAGCGGTATTTCAGCATCAGATCGTCCCTGATCCAGCCCAGCATCTCCGGCGGCAGCGGACGGATCTCTTTCATCACCTCGTCCACCTGCTTTCTGATTTTGTCCCGCCGTCGGTTCAGTTCGGTTTCCCGAATCTTGTCCTGGTAATCCCGCAGGATTTGGACGCCGTTTTCTCCTGTGCTGAAAAATGGAAACGGTGCGTTGTTTTTGCACCATGCCCGCACCAGATTGGTGTCCTCGGCTGTCATGTGATACTTTCCGCCATATGTACCAAAAACAAAACTCGAAGCAAAACGCAAGGTTGCATTGCTGGGGTTTGCTCGTTCCGGAAACTGAGAAAACAGTTCGTCCGGCTTTTGAAA
>CAMNVW010000256.1 GCA_946563605.1 uncultured Clostridia bacterium
GCCGCCTTGTTTCCATCTTTTCCACAGAGTGCGAAATTTTCTAAAAACATATAAAAATAAAAAAATCGTTCGGGGAAGTAAGTTGTTTCGATGCTCTCGCACGGGAGTACGGCGGCAAAGCCGCCTGTGCTGACGCTTTAATTGTTTTTTTCATCAGCCGCTATCGCGGTGTGCTACCGCACAGGTGCATCAACCAAGGACTGTGCCCCTATCTTTTTTTATTATTTATATTTATTTTTAGGGTATTTCGCACTCTGCGGAGTGCGAGCAAGAGCTCTGCTCCTGCACCTCGCAATTTTTTAAAAAAAATTGAGTAAAACTTTATTTTTGTTTAGATGCAGCTTTTCAGCTTATCCAAAATTTCCACATCGGCAGGACAGAACGAATAGCGCTCGATTTCATCAACGGTGATCCAGCGAATATCGTTGTGCTCTAATTTCTGCGGCTCGCCCTGTGCAATCGCTGCATGAAACAGGGTGAGATGAACGGTCAAATCGGGATATGGATGAAGAACCTCCATGAATACATCGCCGATGGTGACAGCAACGCCGAGTTCCTCCTGACATTCGCGGATGAGCGCTTCCTGCTTGGTTTCACCGCTTTCCACCTTGCCGCCAACAAATTCCCAGAGCAGACCGCGCGCTTTATGCGCTGGACGCTGGCAGATCAGGAAGCGTTCGTCCTGCCAAATCAGCGCCGCAACAACCTCGGTGACAGACATATTGGTATCCTCCACTGGAAAAGTTTTATGGATAGTAATTATATATGCGTATTTTACAAAATAGTACTCTAAAATAAGGCTAATCGAGGTAGGTCATGATCTCCTCAACTGCTTTGCGGCGTTTTGGACGCAGCTTGTCGCCTGCATCAAAGCCGACTGCCAGCACGAGACGGACAAGCTTTTCCTCGTGGATGTTCAGCGCATCCAGCAGTGTCTGCTGATCGAAGGAACCCATGATACAGGTGGAAAGCCCCTGCTGGGTCGCAGCAAAGCACAGGTGTGCAGTGGCGATGCCGATGTCCATCTGCGCGTATTTCTGGTTGACTTTGCCGCTCATCAGCACAGCCGGTTCCTCGCAGATTACGATGAAAGCGGGACAGTTGCTTGTAAATTTGTTGATGCCGGCGTACTGGCAAGCCTTTGCAACGCAGGCAGATTTTTCTTCGCTGTTTACAACGATAAAGCTCCACGGCTGGGAGTTGCAGGCGGAAGGCGCTAAGCGGGCTGCTTCGATGCAGCGTATCAGCTGCTCTTTGGATGGGCGATGGTCAGGCTGATAATTGCGGCAGCTTTCGCGCTGATTGACGAGGTCAAAGAAATCGGACATGAAAAAATCCCCCTTCAAAAAATTGGATGTCTTTATTGTAGCAAATGATGTGATCAAAAGCAAATAAAAAGTTTTCGTCAGCCTCGGCTTCGCTCGAGAAAAATAAAAGTTTTTGGTCGAGCTTTTTTTAAAAAGCTCGCAGTTTCCAAAGGCAGCGCCTTTGGTAGGGTTTGGGACAACGTCCCAACAATAAGACAATAATAAAAAACGATAGGGGCACAATGCTGTTTCGATGCTGTCGCACGGGAGTGCGGCGGCAAAGCCGCCTGCGCTTCCGCACAACTGTATCGAACAAAAACTGCGCCTCTATTTCTTTTTTATATAGTTGTTTCTTTCGTCCAGCCGCTATCGCGGTGTGTTTCCGCACAGGCGCATCGAGCATCTGAGTTTGGCAAAGGCTGGCGAAAACTTTTTTTAATTTTTATTGTGGGAATTTTGCTGCCGGTGCTTGAAAATCCTCCACCAACCAGATTCCATTTTCTTTGCCAAGTACCATTTGAACGGTATCCGTGTTGGTAATGTTATCCTGCAAATCCTTTTCATCGTAGGCAATATCAACCACCATCCGCGTTTCATCGCTTTCCACAACCTCAAAGCTGCTCATCCAACAATGATACGCCGGTTCAGTGCGCCACGGTCCAAGGTGATAATATTCCCCACTCTCCTCATAAAGATAAGGAACACCGCCCACCATTGCCGACAGAAGCTGCTGCTTTCCGTTTTTGGTGTACAGATGTTCTGTCAAATCCTCAAATTCAAAATACTGGCAATCATGTACGCCGTCTGGGGAATCCGCTTGCTTGCTGAAGTCTGTTTCATCTGCAAAATAAATGAGGTTCGCAAGATACCACATACGCTGGACAATTTCTTCTTCTGTTTCATCCCTGTTCGGTTGGTACTGCGCCTGAAGATAGGCAAGCGTTTGGGGCTGTATCGTTTCTTCATTCACCGGAAGCGATACTTGGTTTTCCTGTTGAACTTCCTGCTCCGTTATCACTTCCGATGATTCTGTCTTATTTTCCTGCTGTTTTTGTTCTGCACATCCGATCAACAGCAGCATTAGCATGAGAATCCATACCGCTTTTTTCATACGGTTTTCCCCCTATAAATTTATTTTTGTAGATTCTATATCCATCTTACTATATTTTAGATAAGAAAACAAGAGCTTTAGAATAGAATGTTTTGGGTTTGCCCAGATGAGCTCAAAAAAACTTTTGTTTTTCCGAAGAAGTGAAGCCTCGATAGAAAAACCGGCAGCCACTAAGAGCGGCTGCCGGTTTGGTT
>CAMNVW010000257.1 GCA_946563605.1 uncultured Clostridia bacterium
ACGGAAGTTCATTGTTCCCAATGAACTTCTAGTGCCTCTATCGTTTTTTATTTTTATTTTTATTTTTATTTTCTAGTTGGGACGTTGTGTCAACCATTTGCCGCTTACGCGGTGTGCTGCCGCACAGGTGCATCAAACAGAAGTTATAGTCCCTATCGTTTTTGATTTTTTATTTTTATTTTCTAGTTGGGACGTTGTCCCAAACCCTACCAAAGGCGCTGCCTTTGGAATCCGCCGCCTTTTGTAAAAGGCGGGCGAAAACTTTATTTTTGCTCGAACGAGGGCGACTGATTGAAGGAGCCCGAACTGCGCGAGAGAGCAAGAAACCAAGGAGAATGGAACTTTGTTCCATTCTCAGGTCGCACAACACAAAGCCAGTTGCAACACAAAAGCAAAAGTGCGACTTGCGCTTAACCGACAACGCGAATTGGGTGCAGGCTCAGCCTGACGGTTTTAAAACTGTGCAAAATACCCATCATAATATTCTTTTTTATTGTACCCTCCCAACTGCAAGATGTCAAGTTTTCTTCTGATACACCACCGCTTTGTATTATTTACCGCACAAAATTCTGATGTCAGTATAGGAAAAACCGGTGCGCAGTATTCACCGAAAACACGCCCAGGCTTTGTATTCTCCCTTGCACCGCCATAGACAATAGGATATAATATCCCTTAATCAGTTTAAGGACTGGCAGATTTGTCCATACTGTACACGCTGCCACCTTTTTTTAGAAAGGACTGCAAAAATGGCACAGAGAAAACAAGTAGAAATCTTCACCGACGGAGCCTGCTCCGGCAATCCTGGTCCAGGCGGTTACGGCGTTATCCTTCGTTACAAGGGAATCAACAAAGAACTCTCCGGCGGCGAGCACACCACCACCAACAACCGCATGGAGCTGACCGCCGTTATCACCGGACTTCAGGCACTCAAGGAGCCGTGTGACGTTACATTGTATTCCGACTCCAAATATATTATTGACGCCATTCAAAAGGGATGGGCAAAAAAATGGAAGGCAAACGGATGGATGCGCAATAAAAAAGATCCTGCGCTCAATCCTGATTTGTGGGACAAACTACTCGATCTGCTGGAGGTTCACAACGTCACCTTTGTTTGGGTGAAAGGTCACGCCGGACATCCCGAAAACGAACGCTGCGACCAGCTCGCGGTGGAACAGTCGTTAAAGCATAAGGTGTAAACTTTTCTGCTCCCATATTGAAAAATACACCTTTTCAGTGTATAATAAAGTCAGTTCTGAAACCAGAACGTTTACACCGACTTTCAACCGGTGCGACTACACAGATAACAGCACAATGAAAGGACGATTATGTTATGGAAAGATTCGTTTATGCCGACAACGCGGCGACCACAAAAATTTCCCAGCCGGTACTTGATGCCATGTTGCCGTATCTAACTGAGGAATATGGCAATCCATCCAGCCTTTACCGCTTTGGAAACCATGCGAAACGGGCAATCGAACAGGCGCGCAAAGAGGTTGCCGCTGTTTTGAATGCTGACCCGTTTGAAATTATCTTTACCAGCTGCGGCTCTGAAGCAGATAACTGGGTAAAGGAAATCATGCGCTTTTTAAAAAGCAAGGGCAAAAATCATTTCATCACCTCCGCTGTGGAGCATCATGCAATGCTTCACTCCGCACAGCGTCTGGAAAAAGAAGGCTTTGAAGTCACCTTGATTCCGGTAGACCGTGAAGGTCAGATCGACCCTGAGAACATCCGCAAAGCGATCCGCCCCGAAACAGGTCTGGTTTCCATCATGTTCGCAAACAACGAAATTGGAACCTTGTACCCGATCAAGGAAATCGGCGCTATCTGCCATGAAGCAGGGGTTTTGTTCCATACTGATGCGGTACAGGCAGCAGGACATATAAAAATTGACGTCAAAGATATGAACATTGATATGCTCTCGCTGTCCGCTCATAAATTCCACGGTCCAAAAGGTGTTGGAGCCTTCTATTGCCGCAGAGGGATTCCGTTAAACAGCCTGATTGATGGCGGCGCACAGGAACGCGGCAAACGTGCAGGTACAGAAAATGTAGCCGGTATTGTTGGACTCGGCACTGCGCTCCGCATTGCCAATGAGGAAATGGAAGAAACCATCCAGCGTGTCAGCACAATGCGCGACCGCTTGATTGACGGCATTCTTGCCACCATTCCGATGTGCCGTTTAAATGGTGCGAGAGAAAACCGCTTGCCTGGAAACTGCAACATCTCCTTTTTGGGAATCGAGGGCGAATCCCTGTTGCTTCGTCTTGATCTGGCAGGAATTGCCGCTTCGTCCGGCTCCGCCTGTGCGTCAAGTTCACTGGACCCAAGCCACGTTCTGCTTGCAATTGGTTTGCCTCATGAGGTTGCTCACGGTTCGGTACGATTTTCTCTTTCCGATTTTAACACCGAAGAAGATGTTGATTATATTTTGGAAAAACTGCCGGAGATTGTTTCCACCCTGCGCTCGATGAGCCCATTGTGGGAAGCAATTCAGAAGGGCGAAGTTTCCTACGAACTTTCGTAACCAAAAACCAAAGTTTTCGCCAGATTGAATCTGGACACTGTATCGCGCTTTGGTTGCGATAAAT
>CAMNVW010000258.1 GCA_946563605.1 uncultured Clostridia bacterium
TCTGCAAGGGGGTGTCCCCCTTCATAGGGATTTTCAAGACCTAGGTCTTGAAAACATTTCTGGTTCGGTTGTTACTACACAACAAGCAGTGTGTAGTACAACTGCTTGTTGTGCAAAAGTAACCGCGGGTTCGGGCTGCGTAAACCCGAAACAGAAGAAAAAAGGAGTGGGGCGAAAGCCCCACTCCAAATTTTAACGTTGAGAGAATAGCCGCACAACGCAAAGTTGATTTTCGTACAAAACTTAGCGTGCGATTGGCTGTGTCTTCTTTTCAAGCCATTTTCTAGCGCGTTCGCTTACCAGCGGAGCAACCTGCTCGTAAACGTGTTTGTGGTAATCGTTCAGCCACTGAATATCGCTGTCGTTCATCAGGTTAATATCGATGCAGTCGGTATCGATTGGAACAACAGTGAAGGTGTCGAAGCGGTAGAACTGGCCGTATTCGGTCTTAACGTCTTTGCGGACAACAACAGTGTTCTCGGTGCGGACGCCGTGGCTGCCTTCAGTGTAAACACCTGGTTCGATGGTGATGTTCATGCCGTCTTCCAGAGCAATGGTTCTGTCACGGAAGTTCGGTGGAGCTTCGTGAACGTTCAGGAAGTAACCTACGCCGTGACCGGTGCCGCAGCGGTAGTTCTGACCATCCTGCCATACATGACCGCGGCAGATTGCGTCGAGGTCAGAACCGGTAGCGCCTGCCAGGAATTTCTGACGGGACAGCGCGATTACGCCGCACAGTGCGGTGGTGAAGTCACGACGCTCCTGCTCGGAAATCTCACCCAGAGCAAAGGTTCTGGTGGTGTCGGTGGTACCCTCGAAGTACTGACCGCCGCTGTCGTTGAGCAGCAGATGTTCGCGTTTGAGAACAGCGCAGGCATCTGGCTGTGGAGCATAGTGCATCATAGCAGCGTTGTCACGGAATGCCATGATAGCGGTGAAGCTTTCGCTGTCGTAATGTTCCTGCTGTGCGCGGAATTCTGCAATCTTAACAGAGCAATCCCACTCGGTGATGGTTTCGCCATTTTCCAGAGCTTCGAACAGCCAGCCGTAGAACTCAGTTTCAGCACAGCCGTCTTTGAGGTATGCTTTGTAGGTGTTTGCGATTTCGGTTTCGTTCTTAACAGCCTTCATCATTGGGATCGGGTCAACGCCAGGTACCAGCATGATGTTGTGGTTGTTCTGCATTGCGTTGTAAAGCATATAGTTTACTTCGTTTTCATCGCAGAGAACGGTAGCCTGCTGATCGAGGTTTTCGAGGTATGGGTAGATCTCCTCATATTCTTTCAGTTCTACGCCGTTTTTCGCAAGGATCTCTTTTGCTTCAGCGCAAACGCGGTCCAGTGCGGTAAAGAGGATAGCGCTGTCCTTGGAGATGAAACCGTAGGAAATAACGATTGGGCTGTTCTGGATATCTTTTGCACGCACATTGAACAGCCAGTTGGAGTTGTCCAGTCTGCCGATAACCAGAGCGTCGCAGCCATCGTTGCTCAGTGTCTCTCTTACTCTGGCAATCTTGTCAGCAGCAGATTCGCCGCAGTATTTTTCATCCAGATAGTAAGCTGGGGTGTATTCTTCTTCTGGACGGTCTGTCCAGATGTCGTTGCCGTAGTCCTTCTGGATGTCAACGGTGATGTTCTTGTCAGCGAACAGATCTTTCATATCGTTCATTGCTTTTACAGAGAACAGTTTGCCGTTTAAAGCAACAACGCTGTTTTCCGGCAGATTGTCGTGCAGATACTGCTGATAGGTTGGGCAGTCCGGCTCGGAAGCGCGGAACAGAACAGCTTCGCTGTCTGCGATCTGCTTTTCAGCCTGTACATAGTAACGTCCGTCAACCCACAGACCGCTTGCAGTTTCGGTGATGACATAGGTTCCAACGGAGCCTGTGAAGCCGGAAACAAAGCGGCGGGTTTTCCAGTGTTCAGAGAAGTACTCGCTCATGTGCGGGTCGCCGCTTGGAATAACGACAGCCTGAACATGATCGCGTTTCATCAGTTCTCTGATTTGAGCGATTTTTTCATTGGTGGTCATGAGAGTTTTCCTCCTATATAAATTTTTTTGTGGGCTCACTGGTCGTGCTTGCAGCCACCAGTAACAACTGGTTTTGTGTTGCACGACCTTGAGAATGGAACTGCGTTCCATTCTCCCAACTTTTTGTGGGATCAGAAAAGCCCTGAGCTTTCATTTTGACTTCAAGGAAGTCGGTAGTTTTTTTTATGTGGGGGTTGCGACCCCCACACCCTTAAGCAGGGGGAAATTCCCCCAGACCCCCTTTTTAGATGTGGGGCTACTCGCCCCACTCCCTCGGCAACTTTCTTATGTGAAGAAAGTTGCACAAAGAGCACACCAAAAACCTCCTGGTTTTTGGATTTCCAGCAGAGAGGGTGTTCCCCCTCTCGACTCCCCCGATACCCCAAGTTCGGGGAACAATATTGGGAGCTTCGCCAGGGCAGGGGAAGATGTGCCGCAGGCACTATAAGGGGGCGGCAGCCCCCTTCATAGGGATTTTCAAGACCTAGGTCTTGAAAACGTTTTTGGTTACTTTTGTCGTTAAACAAAAGTAACCGCGGGAGTGGGCTGCGTAAGCCC
>CAMNVW010000259.1 GCA_946563605.1 uncultured Clostridia bacterium
TGTAATACGAATACACCATACGACTTTTGCGCATCCTGCCCAAAGGTTCGCTTCAAAGAAAAGAGAGATCAGCATGGAAATCAAAAAAGACCTTCCCGAAATTTTTAATGAATTTGGCGAAATGCGCCAAAAATCCTTTCTGGCAGCTTATGAGCTCAAACAGAAAAACATTCCGTTCATCGGCACCTTCTGCACCTATTTCCCGCAGGAAATTGCCCTCGCAATGGGCGCGTGCGTCGTTGGACTGTGCTCCACCTCCGATGAAACCATCCCTGACGCCGAAAAAGACCTGCCGCGAAACCTCTGCCCGCTGATTAAATCCAGCTACGGTTTTGCAAAAACCGACAAATGTCCTTACTTCTATTTCTCCGATTTAATCGTCGGCGAGACTACCTGCGACGGCAAAAAGAAGATGTACGAATATCTGGGCGAGTTTAAGCCAGTTTACACAATGGAGCTGCCAAACTCCCAAAGCCCGATTGCGCTGGACTTGTGGACAAAGGAAATCATCAAGCTCAAAGAAAAGCTGGAGTCCCACTTTGAAACCACCATCACCGAGGACGCCATCCGCAAACAGATTAAAATCATGAACGAAGTCCGCCGCGCTATGAAGGAATTTTATTCCCTGCTCAAGCTCGAGCCGGTTCCGATGCTCGGTCAGGATCTGTTCAAGATTCTGTACGGTTCCGCTTACAAATTTAACAAGGAAACTTTGCCCCATGAAATCCTTGCGCTGGTTGCAAAAATCAAAGCGGAATATGCGGAAAATCCAAACAAATATCCGAGCGCACCCCGTATTTTGGTCACTGGCTGTCCAATCGGCGGCGGCGCTGACAAGTGCGTCAAAGCAATCGAAGCAAACGGCGGTCATGTTGTCTGCTTTGAAAACTGCTCCGGTGCAAAATCCTTTGACAAGGAAATCGACGAAAACAATCCAGATGTATACCGCGCAATCGCAGAGCGTTATCTGAGCATCGGCTGCTCGGTCATGACGCCGAATCCAAACCGCATCGAGCTGCTCGACAGACTGATCGACGAGTACAAGATCGACGCGGTTGTAGAGGTCACCCTCCAGGCGTGCCACACCTACAATGTCGAAACGCTCGGCATCAAACGCTTTGTTACCGAGAAGAAGGGTATTCCATACATGGCGGTTGAAACCGACTACTCCACCGCTGACATCGGTCAGCTCAATACAAGAATGGCCGCATTCATCGAGATGCTGTAAGCCATGCTGACATTAGGAATCGATTCTGGCTCGACTACCACCAAGGGCGCACTGTTTGACGGAGAAAAGATTGTCCGTACCGCAATCCTCCCTACCTCCGCAAACCCAAAGGACAGCATCACCAATCTGTACAATATCCTTTACAGCGATGATGTTGCCTACACCGTATCCACCGGATACGGCCGCGCTCTTTTGGAGCAAGCCGACAAACAAATTACAGAAATTACCTGTCACGCAAGAGGAGCTGCTTTCCTAAACCCCAATGTCCGTGCGGTCGTGGATATTGGCGGTCAGGACTGCAAAGCTGTTTTGCTGGACAATGGTTTAAACGTCATTGATTTTATTATGAATGACAAATGCGCCGCCGGTACAGGGCGCTTTATCGAGGTGATGATGCGTATTCTCGAAGAGGACATCGGCACCATCGACCAGTTCGTTGCCGGACACCAGCCGGTCAACATCACCAGTATGTGTACTGTTTTCGCGGAAAGCGAAATCGTCAGCCTGCTGGCAAAAGGCGTCGACAGAGGGGATATTGCGCTTGGCATCATCAACTCCATCTGCCGCAGGACTTCCTTCTTTGCGCAGAAGCTCAACCTTTCCGGCGAGATCTTCTTCAGCGGCGGACTTGCAAAATTTGAAATCTTCCGCTCCACTTTAGAAAACTATCTCAAAATTCCGGTGCATACTTCTCAACTTTCCCAATACGCAGGCGCTATCGGCGCGGCGGTCATTGGTTATAACAAAATCCAGCGCACACAAACCCGATAAGACCCCATAAAAACATCCCACAGGCAGAAATGAACTGCACCCCATTTGTTAGACAAGTATGGTATACTAACTAACAAGTGGGGTGCAGTTCATTATGGGGATTCTGTGTTTTTCTTTTATTCCTGAGCGAGTTCCGCTTTTGCCGACGGATTGTCGATTGCTGCGATGTCCGTTGCCTTTTTGCTCACCTGAAGGATCATCCTTGCATGGACGCTTTCGCCAGCCGGAACGTACCAATGATAGTAGCTGCCCTGATTTGGACGAACAGCAAACGCCTGATAATGCAGACTTTTATCGGTACTGCCAAAGGCGTCCAGCGAATAGAAGGTGCCGTCCACCGATGTCTGGTTTTCAATGGTGCAGTCCATCAGATAATAGCGATAACCTGCAATGTCCACCCTTGCACCGGCAGGCATGACCTGCTGTATCTGCTGGTTGTCTAAAAGCTGTACACTGTCGATGGATGCCGGAACCACCTTGCTGTAATTCGCATACTTTAACTGGCTGAGTGTTTCGATCACCGTCACAACGCTCAAAAACACCAAAAAGATGATAACGACGGCATCTCTGATATGCTTTGGTTTTTTCAT
>CAMNVW010000260.1 GCA_946563605.1 uncultured Clostridia bacterium
GATCTACACGTCCGCAAACACTCTTTCCCTACACGACGCTCTTCCGATCTCCTACGCGAGAGCGAGGGTTACAAGTCCACACTTAGCCGACAACGCGAATCGTGTCCAGCTTCAAGCTGGTTAGGAAATATCCAGCTCATCTAAATAGCGGTGTCCATTTTCGGTGATAAAACTCTTTCTGCCGTCGAGGTCGTTTCCTAACAGCATCGAGAACATCTGCTCGGTCGCAGCCGCGTCCTCTGGAGAAACTTTGATCAGCCGCCTTGTTTTCGGGTTCATCGTCGTCATCCACATCATGTCCGGCTCATTTTCACCCAATCCTTTGGAGCGCTGCACATCTACTTTTTTGCCGTTGAGCTTTGATAAAATCTCTGCCTTTTCTGCGTCGGAGTAAGCAAAATATGTCTCGTCCTTGTAATGGATTTCAAACAGCGGCGATTCCGCGATATAAACATACCCCTTTTCAATCAGCGTAGGGGTCAGACGGTACAGCATCGTCAAAATCAGGGTGCGGATCTGGAACCCGTCCACATCGGCATCGGTGCAGATGACGACCTTGTTCCAGCGCAAGCCGTCCAGATGAAAGGTGGAAAGCTCCTTGTTCGCTTTGGCATTTACCTCAACGCCGCAGCCCAGCACCTTGATGATATCGGTGATAATATCGTTCTTAAAAATCTTGTCGAAATCCGCCTTCAGACAGTTGAGGATCTTTCCGCGCACCGGAATGATTGCCTGAAACTGCGCGTCACGCCCCAATTTGCAGGCACCCAGCGCCGAATCACCCTCCACGATGTAGATTTCGCGCTCGTTGACATCCTTCGAGCGGCAGTCCACAAATTTCTCTACACGATTGGCAAGGTCGATTGAACCTGCCAGCTTCTTTTTCAGATTCAGTCTGGTTTTTTCCGCATTCTCTCGGCTGCGCTTGTTGATGAGCACCTGTTCCGCAATTTTCAGTGCTTCGTCTGGGTTTTCGATGAAATAAACTTCCAGCTGCCGCTTGAGGAAATCGTTCATCGCTTCGTAGATAAACTTGTTGGTGATTGCCTTTTTGGTCTGGTTCTCATAGGAGGTCTGAGTGGAAAAGGACGAGGACACCAGCACCAAACAGTCCTCGACGTCCTGAAAGGTGATTTTGCTCTCGTTTTTCAGATACTTTCCATTTTGCTTTAAATAGCCGTCAATCTTGGAAACAAACGCCTGCTTGACCGCTTTTTCCGGCGAGCCGCCATATTCCAGCGGCGAAGAGTTGTGGTAATATTCCAAAAATTTCACGCGGTTGGAAATGCAAAACGCCACCGACAACTTCACCTTGTATTCGTCCTTGTCCTCGCGGTCACGTCCGCGCTGTTCCGTTTCCCAATATTGAATGTTGGTGAGGTTGTTTTCTCCGGCAATCTCGCTGACGTAATCGGTGATGCCGTTCTCGTAGCAGAAGGTTTCCTCCGTAAAACTGCCGTCCTCCTGCTCGATGCGCAGCAGAAAACTCAGTCCTTTGTTGACAACCGCCTGCTTTTTCAGCACATCGCGGAAAAATTCCGACGGGATGGAAATATCAGTAAAGACCTCCAAGTCCGGTTTCCATTTCTGTCGGCTGCCGGTCTGTTTTTTGTTGGTCGGCTGTTTTTGAAGTCCGCCGATGTTTTCGCCCTTTTCAAAGTGAAGATTATATTGGAATCCGTCGCGGTAGATCTCCGCGTCAAAATATTCGGAGGAATACTGGGTCGCGCAGGAACCCAAGCCGTTTAATCCCAAGGAAAACTCATAGCTTTCGCCGCTGTTGGTGTTGTATTTGCCGCCTGCGTACAGTTCGCAAAAAACCAGTTCCCAGTTGTAACGCTCCTCAATCGGGTTGTAATCCACCGGAATGCCTCGACCAAAGTCCTGCACCTCAATCGAATGGTCACGATAGGTGGTCAAAACAATGCGGCTGCCAAAGCCTTCTCTGGCTTCGTCGATCGAGTTGGATAAAATTTCAAAAACAGAATGTTCACATCCCTCCAGTCCATCGGAACCGAAGATTACGCCCGGACGCTTTCTGACACGGTCCGCACCTTTAAGCGAGGAAATGCTTTCATTTCCGTATCCCTGATTTTTTTTTGCTGCCATAATAGCCTCCTCATTCTGATTCTTGGGGTCGGATTTTATTCCAGACCGCATATATGTTTATCATACCACAATTTCAACTTGTTTGACAACCATCGTGCGAAGAATCTTTGGCGATTGAATTTTCATTTTTTCCAAAAATATACTTTACTTTTTCATTCGACTGTATTATAATTAGTATGTATAAGTAGCTGTCTGTTTTGCAGACAGCCATAAAAAATGAAAAAGGAGAGAACTACCATGAGAAACAAACTGAAACGTTCTGTACTCGCAAGTTTGTTGGCTGCTTCTATGACGTTAGGTTCGCTGAGCGTCAACGTCTTTGCAGATACAGGACTTAACACAGACGCGTCTGTGTTAACTTCTCCGGAGAAGTTAACAACTATCAACGTCGGAAAAAATCTGGGTGAAAACTACAACGAGAACAGGTAAAAAGGGAAAACGGTAGAGAACAACACCAACGCCGGTAATAAC
>CAMNVW010000261.1 GCA_946563605.1 uncultured Clostridia bacterium
GTTGACAAAACTTTTAGTTTGTTCTGACGAGCGCAACCGGAGGTTAAGCGACCTACGCGAGAGCGTAACTTTCAATTTCCACTTAACCGACAACGCGAATAGGGTGCAGGCTCAGCCTGCCAACTATCCTCGTTACCATCACTTTAGCCGACAATAATCTTTCCTTCGGGCACAATCAGCTTACGGCTGATATGCTGCTGAGCTGCAAGCGACAGTCCAAACGATACCGGTCCGACACGTCCGATAAACATCGTCATAATCAGCGCGACCTGCGCCACCTTGGAACTGATGGAAGTCACACCGCTTGAAACGCCGACCGTTGCAAAGGCGGAAACTGCCTCAAACACTGCGTCTATCCCGTCCATCCCGTTTGCTTCAAGCGGACAGGTCATCACAATAACGATGGAGGTAATGCCCGCTACCACAATTCCCAAAAACAAAATCGCGATGGAACGGTACACAACGTTTGCTGCAATCCTACGGCGCATGATATAAGGTTCCTCTTTGCCGCGAATCATCGAAACTGCTGTCATAACAATGACCGTAAAGGTAGTAACTTTGATGCCACCGCCGGTGGAACCTGGCGCCGCGCCAATGAACATCAGAATCATCGAGAAGACCTTGGTTGCATCGTGCATTTCGCCCAAATTGATGGAGTTAAAGCCTGCCGTTCGCATGGTGACCGACTGCATAAAACCGGCGCCTATCTTTTCTTTCAGACTCAGCGGTTGTAATGTCGCAGGGTTGTCCCATTCAATCATAATAAATCCAAACATTCCGATCATAATTAAAAATGCTGTGCAGAGTAGTACCACCTTTGTGTGCAGCAGCAATTTTCTTGTCTTGCGCCATGCGATTAAATCGTTCCATACAATAAAGCCTAATCCCCCGACAATAATCAGCATCATAATCGTAAACAAAACAAGGTAGCTGTCATTAAAGCTGGTGAGGGAGGTGTATTCCCCCAAAAAGCCCAGATTGTCGAAACCTGCATTGCAGAAAGCGGAAATCGCCAGAAAAACAGCGATGCCGACGCCATGCATCCCATAGCGCGGCACAAAATAGATTCCCAGCAGCACCGCACCGATTGCCTCAATGGAAAGGGTAAATTTAATGACCATGCGCAGCAGATACGGCACATCGCCATAGCTGGTGGAGTTGATGGACTCGGAAGCAAGGCGCATCCCGCGCAGTCCCAGCTTCCTGCCAATCACCAGGTTAAAGAAGGAGGTGAAGGTCACTAAGCCTAAACCTCCGACCTGGATCAGCATCAGTAAAACGCCCTGTCCAAAAACGCTCCAGTGGGTATACGTATCATATCGCACCAGACCAGTTACACAGGTTGCGCTCGCGGAGGTAAACAAACAGTCCAGGAAGGGCGTGAACTCTCCATTTTTCGATGAAATTGGCATCCGAAGCAATAATGTTCCGATGATAATCACCCCCGCAAAGCTTGCCGAGATAATACGGGCTGGATTGATAAAGCCTCTTTTTTTAGCGGTATACATATTGTAAAAAAATCCCCCTTGCTGTGAAGCGCACCCCAAAAGTCAGGCATTTTTTGAAGTGCATATCATTGGATGGAAGTCTGACGGTTGCAGGCGTTCCACTGCCATGGAAATCAAATCCCTGTCATTTTTAAAGGTAACCATGTGATAAGCCTTGTAAATATCCGTCCATGCGATACAGCTGACTTCCTCCACCTGACGCTTTAATTTCATGCTTTGCGCCTCACCAAGAAAATAGACGACCTGTTTGCGGACATTCGGCTTTGGAAAATATTCCACTGCTTGGCGAAAATCTTCCTGAATCAAAATATCCAGTCCCGTTTCCTCTTTTACCTCACGCAGTGCTGTCTGTGTTTCCGTTTCCGTTCCTTCCATATGTCCTTTCGGAAAAGACCAATGTCCCCCATAACGGTTTTTTATCAGCAACAGCTCTGTCTGACTTTTTGTTTTTCGATACACAATCGCTCCGCAGGATTTTTCAAATTTCATGGCTTTCCTCCTCTCCTATCACAGTCCCGTAAATATTTCACGACAACTACTATAACACTTTTCCGCAGGATAGAAAAGGGGAAAAACCATTTTTCCCTCATGGAACCGGTCTATTGTTTATCTTGCACACCCCGCACACGCTTGATTCGCTTTCATCCTTAAGCTATGTGCTATTTGGCGCGGCGTCCCTTGTTTACAAAGCCTGTTTTCATATTGACAAAAATGATTGCGAATAGTAAAATAAAAAAGTGCTTCGTTTATCCTTTGCAAACGCAATCAGCATGAATCCCCTCTATACAAAATGCCCCCATAGTTAAATGGATATAATAAACCCCTCCTAAGGGTTAGTTGTGAGTTCGATTCTCGCTGGGGGTGCCAGAGAGATAAGCCAAAGCCTGATTGACGCGAGATTTTGGCTTTTTTCATCTAAAATTTAAAAGTTTTGGGCAGGCTGAGCCTGCACCCATTATCGCGCTTTGGAATGGTGTAAAATCGTCATTTCATCACGCGGCGATCGCTCGCGTTAACACACTCGCTCGTCAGAACAAACTAAAAGTTTTGTCAACT
>CAMNVW010000262.1 GCA_946563605.1 uncultured Clostridia bacterium
TTTCAATCTGGGAATTTTTTTTATGGGATACTATCTTTTCGCGTCGAAAAACGGTATAATAAAAAATGAGACAGGGATATTTTAACCCTGTTAGAAGATGAAAAACCAGTTTTTTGATAAAAAAAGAGAGGGGATTCTATGAAAGTACTTGTCATTGGAGGCGTGGCTGCGGGAACAAAGACAGCGGCAAAGCTGAAAAGATTGAATCCGGCGGCGGATGTTACAATTTTGACCAAAGGAAAAGAGATTTCCTACGCGGGCTGCGGACTTCCGTATTATGTCGGCGGTCTGATACCGGAAAAAGAACAGTTGATTGTGAATACGCCTGCAAAATTTACGGCGCTCACTGGTGCGAAAGTGCTGGTGGAAAGAGAGGTCACCTCTCTGGATGTGAATAAAAAGGAAGTTGCGGCAAAGAATCTGCGCACCGGAACCGAAGAAACCTATTCTTACGACGAGTGCGTCATCGCAAGCGGTGCGTCTGCCATCATCCCTCCGCTGCCGGGCGTGTCTCTGCCAGGCGTATTCACCATACGCACACCGCAGGATGCAATCGAGCTCAGAGAGTACCTCGAGCAAAACGGCGCAAAACGCGCAGTCGTTGCAGGCGGCGGCTTTATCGGCTTGGAGGCAGCGGAAAATCTGGCGGAAAAGGGTCTGTCTGTCACCGTCATTGATATGGCAGATCAGATCATGCCCGGGTTTGACAAGGAAATGGCGGATTATGCAAAACGCCACCTCGAAAAGAAAGGCATCAAGATCCTGCTGAACACGCCTTTGCAGGCTGTCTTGGGCGACAGCAAAGCGGAAGGCATCAAGATTCCGGACGGCGAAATAAAGGCGGACGTGGTCGTTATGTCCCTCGGCATCCGTCCAAACACCGCATTTTTGAAGGACACCGGTTTGGAGATGATGCCGAACGGCACCATCGTTGTCGATCATCAGATGAAAACGAATCTGCCGCATATTTATGCGGCGGGCGACTGCGTATCGGTCGTTAACCGTCTGACAGGGGAAAGAACCTGGTCACCGATGGGTTCCTCCGCAAATATGGAGGGACGCACCTTGGCAGAGGTCATCTGCGGCGAAGAAAGCAGCTATCCCGGCGTGCTGGGTACAGCGGTCGTAAAACTGCCGGAGCTCAACGGCGGACGCACAGGCTTGAGCGAAGCAGCAGCAAAAGCGGCAGGCTATGACGTGGTTTCTGTAGTAGATACCGTGGATGACAAAGCGCATTACTACCCGGGCGCCAGCACCTTTATCATCAAGCTGGTAGCGGATAAAAATACACGCAAGCTGCTGGGTGTTCAGGTGCTGGGTTCCGGCGCAGTGGACAAGGTGACCGACGTCGGTGTTGTTGCGCTGACTATGGGCGCGACGGTCGACCAGCTCCAGAACATGGATATGGCATATGCGCCGCCGTTCTCTACCGCGATCCATCCGTTTGTAACGGCTGTGAATATCCTCAAGAATAAGATGGACGGACGTTTGGACAGCTTTACACCGGCTGAATTTATGGAGGGTAAGGCAGAGGGCTACCGCATCGTTGACGCGGCAATTACGCCGAAGATCGCAGGCGCGCCTTATGTGGATTTCACCAGCATCAACGGCGAAGTCAAGGGACTTTCTAAAGAGGAGAAACTGCTGCTTGTCTGCGACAAGGGCAAACGCGCTTATCTGATGCAGAACCGCCTGCGCTTCTACGGATACACCAATACAAAGGTGCTGGAAGGCGGTCTGACCGTCAATGTGATGCCAAAGCAGAACGGACAGGTCACTGTCAGCGCAGAGGACATCAAACGGGTGAAAGCATGGGGCTTTTTACATAACAAAGGCACCGACTGCTTCAATGCGCGCATCATCACCCGCAATGGAAAGATCACTGCGGAGGAGAGCCAGTGTATTACCGAGGCTGCACAGCGCTTCGGCAACGGCGAAATCGCAATGACCTCCCGCTTGACCGTTGAGATTCAGGGCGTCCCATACGACCGCATAGACGACCTGCGCGCCTTTGTAGAGGAACACGGTCTGGAAACCGGCGGCACAGGCTCCAAGGTGCGTCCGGTGGTTGCCTGCAAGGGTACGACCTGCCAGTATGGTCTGCTTGACAGCTTTGCGCTTTCGGACAAGATTCACAACCGCTTCTACAAAGGCTATGGAGACGTCAAGCTGCCGCATAAATTTAAGATTGCAGTCGGCGGCTGTCCAAACAACTGCGTCAAACCGAACCTCAACGATTTGGGCGTTGTCGGACAGAGAATTCCGGGCTTCAAGGCAGAGCTGTGCCGCGGCTGCAAGGTTTGTCAGGTTGAAAATACCTGCCCTGTCAAAGCCGCAAAAGTGGTGGACGGCGTATTGACCATCGACAAGGATATCTGCAACAACTGCGGACGCTGTATCTCCAGCTGCCCATTTAAGGCGATGCCGGACGGACAGTACGGCTACCGCATCTACATCGGCGGACGCTGGGGCAAGAAATTTGCACACGGCAGACCGCTGGATCCGGTATTCACCAGCGAGGACGAGGTTATGCAGATCATCGAAAAAGCGATCCTGCTCTTTAG
>CAMNVW010000263.1 GCA_946563605.1 uncultured Clostridia bacterium
GAGAGGGGAGTTCCCCTCTCTCGACTCTCCCCCTATAAAGACGCACTTTGCTACGTCTACGGTAGATTTGAGTTTGACTTTGCCTTTGGAAATTTACAACTTTTTATTTTACTCAAACGAAAGAAACCAATGAGAATGGAACTTCGTTCCATTCTCAAGGTCGCACTCCACAAAACCGATTGCTCCACAAAACTACAAACATAACCTTAAACTAAGGAGAATGGGCATAGCCCATTCTCAGGGTCACGCAACGCAAAGCCAATAACTGCACAAAACTATAATCGTGACTGCTATTCCTCCACATAGGTGTTGATCGAAAAGGCAAGGCAATAAAGCGCAAGAATAAACACGAAGACAGCGTCAAAAATCGGCAGCGACATCTTGGAAAACGCCACGATTTCGCCGCAGCTCATCGTCAGTCCAAACAATGCGGTGCAAAGTCCGAACGCATTGACCCAGTAAACACCTTTTGAAAATTGAATGTTACTGAGAATACGGCTCTGTCCAATCAAAAACAAGGTGAAAGACAGCAGGCACAACAGATATAAGGTGTGCTCCGGCATACCGGCAATCTGCGGATAATTCTGGAATGTTTCAATGCAGGCGATCAATGCCCAAATGACCGGAAAAACAAAAGAGGCGGAAGTTCGGTTGGCAATATTTTCGCGGAGATATCCAACACCCAGCCGCAGAAAAACAAAACCGCTGACCGCGGCAACAGGAATCTGGAGACCGGCTATCAGCATGGTGGAAAACATCGCGCCGCCATTTTGCACAATCGGAAGAAAGTTCAGAAGATGATAGACGCCGTTCAGGATGATCGCGCCGCCAAGCAGAAAGGACAAGACTGCCAAGATTTTTGAATTGGAGATAGAAAAGGAAAGGTTCCTTTGCAGTTTGGTCGAAATAAAAATCATCAGCAGCGGGATGATCAACAGTACCCCATAAAAGATGGTGGTTAATGTGTTTGCAGAAGCAAAAAATCCGGTGACAGGGTCGAACGATGTCAGGCACAGATAGCCGTACAAAGGCAGACAGATGATAAGATCGATCACAAATAGAATTTTGGAAATATTTTTCATCGTTTTCAAGACAGAAACCTCTTTTCAATGATAAGCTAAAGATGTCTGACCACCCAGTGGTCGGACGTTTTTTTCATTCTACCATGTTTTTGAAATTTTGTATAGTATTTGCACCGGCACAGTTTGCGGCGAAGAAAACAACTGGAATAGACTGCCGCAGACAATCATATACTGGGTACAGATTGAAAAACGGGAAGGAGAATGAAAATGCGGACGATGATGATTCTGACAACTCTGATGGCGGTCTGCCTGATTGTGCTGCCAATGATGTTCGGCAAAAATTTTGTCAGCAAGGATCTTGCCAATGGAGATAAAGCGTACAAGCCTTCGCAGATGGAGGAACAGCAAGACCTGCAACCTTTGCAGTCACAGCCTTTGCAGGAAGGTGAGGAAGAATCAGCAGAAAGTTCTGCTGAAAATACCGGCAAAGCGGACGCGGCTTCCGCGAATTGGAAGCCGTTTCGTATCCTCAACCGAAGCACCGGCGAAATCGAAGAAGTTGCGGTGAAGGATTATGTGACGGGCGCGCTCTGTTCGGAGATGCCGGCGGTGTTCGATACGCAGGCACTCAAGGCACAGGCGGTCAGCGCACACACATGGGCGCTGTACTGCCAGCAGGCAGCACAAAAAAATGGGGATGAGTACGACTTTTCTGCCGATCCGCAAAATTGGCAGGGTTATGTCACAAAGGAGCAGGCGCAGGAAAGGTTTGGGGAATATTTCGAAGAATACTGGGGAAAGGTCAGCCGTGCAGCAGATGCAGTGTGGCAGGAAATTGTGGTCGATGAACAGCAGCAGCCAATCGTGGCGGCATATCACGCAATCAGTTCAGGCAGAACGGAATCCGCAGAAAATGTATGGGGCAATCCCCTTCCTTATTTAACGCCGGTGGAGAGTGAAGGCGATATCCACGCGCAGGGTTATCAAAAGGAAGTGACCTTTTCGGCGCAGGAATTGAAGGAGTGTTTGCAGAACAGTGAACAGCAGCCAACGCTGTCGGATGATCCTGCAAGTTGGCTGAGTGTTTTGGAACGCTCCGGCTCAGGGTATGTGACTTGGGTTCGGGTGGGGGATACACAGATGAGCGGCATCGAACTGCGGGAGCTGCTGGGACTGCGCTCATCCGACTTTGATATTTCGTTTCAGAATGGCGTATTTACATTTACGACGCTTGGATATGGACATGGTGTTGGCTTGAGCCAGTATGGGGCAGATTACCTGGCGAGACAGGGCATGAATTATCAGGAAATACTGGAGCACTATTACACCGGTGCCAAGGTGGTTAATAGATCAGCTTGATGCTAGTCATTGTTATAAGGGGGTCCCCTTACCCCCGAGCCACTATTCGACCTTCGAGAAGGTCGGTAGCTTTTTGTGGGGGAGAGTCCCCCACACCCCCAAGTTGTGGGGGGAGACGCCCCCCACCCACGGGAAATATATTTTACGAAGAAATG
>CAMNVW010000264.1 GCA_946563605.1 uncultured Clostridia bacterium
TACAGTAGCCGCTGTTACAGTCGCCGCTGTTACAGTAGCCGCTGTTACAGTCGCCCGTATTAAACAAACCTGTGTTTCCGTTAATCATCCCTAATAAGGTTTTTAATTCGTCACCTACAATTTCACGAACGATTCTGATTTTGTTGCTGCCGCATTTTTCTTCATCTGACACCTCAGCACCCAAAACCTCAATCTCACAAAAGCGGTTTCCTTCTTCTGGAATGCATGAATAATGGTTATGTACCTGCTGAATGTTATTGCAGTAATGGAAAACGGTATTACTGCACAGTTTTATTTCATCGTTTCTTGCTCCGGTATCATAAACCCCGCCGATTTCAAACTGCATTCCTCTGCAACATAAGTTTTTATCAAATCCCTTGATTTTCATTTATTTTTCCTCCCTCGGTTTAAAGTAGCTGCAAAAAGTGTCTGGTTTTACAGGGAACAGGGTACTATGTGGGCTGTCACATTCCGCTGGCAGACACGCACCTGACTTTTGTTCTGGTTTATAATATTTGCACTCCCCGCACCTTCCGATCGGCGGGGCTGGGCGGGTGTTCCACTTATTCAAGGCATCATTATCTTTTCTGTACAGTCCAGCTTCTAAAAAACAGCTCTTACACTTAACGGTACGAAAGCACCCTGCTTCTCCTAATACAAATTCAAGTTCTGTGACAATTTCCGCATCACTTCCACAGCACGGACACGGCAGCACAATTCCCTTCTCTGTACATTCCTCCTGCGCCTGCCTGTCCCCAAGCAGCGCACGGCGGACAAGTTCGGTCATTGTTTATCATCCTCCAAATCCATCTTTGCGCCGCAGTTGGGGCAGAATTTATATTCTTTCTCAAACTCTCCAAAAATCTCCCCACTCGGTTTTACATCGACAACATCATAAATTGCCCCACACTCGGAACATTCTGCACAGGTGAAATCGCCGTAAAAATTGAGCCACCGCCCATGAACCACAGGAGCAACTTCCTTTTCTGATTCAAAATGGCAGTCATGATTCAGCATAAAAAGCGGGCGAACCTCAGGCACGATGATGGCGTTGTCGTAGTCGAGCGAACCATCAGTGTCAACCCCGCGAACGCTGCTGATATATCCATTGCTTTCTGTGCTATATGCGGTTGCTGTCCATTCGTAATCGCTTGCATTAGGAATTAAGTATCTGTATTTTCTATGTTGCTCGCAAGTTCTAGGAGCAAGGAAACATTCACAAACTCCGTAGTCTTTTAGTCCGTCATCCGCCGTCAAATCTACTGTCATTTTTACGAAGTCTTTTCGTTTTGCGCCGCTTTCAGCCCACTTGTCAATATATTCGCCATTCAATTTTTCTCTCAGTGTTGACTTTGCGAAGTTATTGTTTTCCCCGAACTTCGAGCGAAAACTTTCGTCAAGAACCATGCAGAGCACGCCGCTCTCTAAGGTGTTGTCTAAAACCATGCATCTTTTATTTCCGTATATGAATTTTTTACCTGGCAAATAATCTTTAATTGTTTTCATTTTTATTGCCCTCCATCCAATCATCTTTCCAAAGCTCTACACCAGTATACTGATAAAACCAGTGCGAAACGGTATCGAACCAGAGTTCATCATCCGCAGCTTCTTCTGCAAATGCGTTGACGCTTCCAATGAAGTTACAGAGCCGCTTTGCTCCAAACCCGAAATCATCATGCAAGACCTTTAAGACCATTGCGAAGTTGCGCCGGATGATGTTTTCGACCTCTTTTTTCTCCATCTGCTGACCTGCTTTTGTTTTCCTGTATGCCTGCTGCCTGTGATAAACGCTTGCCATTGACTTCATATTCAGACCTCCTAATAAAATTCCCCGTTCGTGCTAATTGTCAGCACGGTTAAAATAATTTTGTCTGAAAGTCATCCTCATAGATTTCGGGGGTTCTCCACTCAACCCCGATATAATCCAGAACGTGACCCCAGCCGTACCAACTGCCGTCTTCTCTTTGAATCACATGATTCATCCACATATCCCATTCTTTGGGATTGGTCTGGTACAATAAATCAAACCGGTGTGGTCTTTTTTCCATGTGAACGCCAAATCCGCACATACTGCATCCTGTTCTTTGCGCTTTGGTTGTTCTCAGTGTCCCGTCTGCATCTCGCACAATCTCCCCATAGATTTCAGGAACCGGAACATTCAGGTCAAGAGCAAGCTGCAAAAGGTCTTGCCTTGTGAAGATTGCAAACGGACAGCTTCTTTTGGTTCCTTTGCTGATGTAGTTGCATCCGTGCATCATCAGAGCTTTTTGTCTGCGTCCTCCCTCGGAAGCCATCAGCCCCATATAAGGAAATCTTCCGCTTTCTTTCGCATAGTCATTGCACGGCTTCTCCTTCAGATAGTAGCAGCATTTATCACTGACCTTAAAATCTGGCTTGTTGTATAAAACACCTTCATTTTCGTTTTCGTAGCCGCCAAATTTCTCAAGCCATTTCTGTGATAGTTTCATCCTGCTGTTCTTTTGAAATCCTCCGTATTCTCCTGTTTCACCGGTGATAATTGCATGACGAACGGT
>CAMNVW010000265.1 GCA_946563605.1 uncultured Clostridia bacterium
CTGCCATGCCGCGTGGGATAATTGAAATCTCATGGACTTTGTCCTGCGTCTCGCAGTAATAGGTGCTGACCGCGTGTCCTGCCTCATGGAAACAGGTCAGGCGTTTGTCCTTGTCGGAAACCTTGTGGCTCTTCTTCTCAGGGCCTGCAACGACCTTGATGGTCGCTTCTTCGATGTCCACCATGGTGATTGCCTTGCGTCCTTTACGGGCTGCCAGCAACGCCGCCTCGTTGACAAGGTTTTCCAAATCCGCACCGGTAAAGCCTGCGGTCGTCTTTGCAATGACACCCAGCTCCACATCAGGGCCGAGCGGTTTGTTTCTGGTATGAACCTTGAGGATGTCCTCACGACCTTTTACGTCTGGATAGCCAACGACGATCTGACGGTCAAAACGTCCCGGACGCAGCAAAGCTGGGTCAAGGATATCACGGCGGTTGGTTGCCGCCATAACGATAACGCCGGTGTTCGCACCAAAGCCGTCCATCTCAACCAGCAGCTGGTTGAGGGTCTGTTCTCTCTCGTCATGTCCGCCGCCCAAGCCTGCACCTCTCTGACGGCCTACCGCGTCAATCTCATCAATAAAGACGATACTTGGCGCACTCTTTTTAGCCTGGTCAAACAGGTCGCGCACACGGGATGCACCAACGCCGACGAACATCTCCACAAAGTCGGAACCGGAGATGGAGTAAAACGGAACACCCGCTTCCCCCGCAACCGCTCTTGCAAGCAATGTTTTACCGGTTCCCGGAGGGCCCATCAGCAGTACGCCTTTCGGGATTCTTGCTCCCAGGGCGTTAAACTTTTTCGGGTCTTTGAGGAATTCGACCACTTCAACAAGTTCCTCTTTTTCCTCGTCCTCACCGGCGACATCTTTAAAGGTAACTCTCCTGCCATCCTCTATCGGTTTGGGCTTTGCCTTGCCAAAGGTGTTCATCTTCCCGCCGCCGCCGGCTTGCCGCATCATAAAGATCCACAACAGTACGATACCGCCCAGCATCAAAAGCGTCGGGAAAAGTGATGCAAGCAGCGAAGGATCCTTTGCCGGCAGATAGTTGCGCTTAAAGGTCGTATCTGTCGTCTGCTCATACCGCTCAATGTATGGCTGCACATCCTCGTTAAATTTGCTGATGCTTGCCAGTTCGTACTCGACAAAACTATCCTGATCCTTGAGCTTCATGGTCAGGGTTCCTTTGCCGTAGTAGTTGTCATAGCTGATCTGATACTCTTCTACCTTATCCTGCTTGAAATAATCCAGAACCTCGTAATATTTTAAGCTCACCACAGGCTCATCCAGCGACATCATCGCAAACAGCAGTACAATCAGCAGCACGAACATCGACAGGTAGACAATAATTCCTTTTGATTTTTTAGGCACCAACGATTCACTCCTATCTAAAATTCTTTGCTAATTTATTCTATTTTGTATAGACCTCCGGCTTTAATACACCGATGTACGGAAGATTGCGGTATTTTTCTGCATAGTCCAGACCGTATCCAACAACAAATTCATCCGGCACTTCGAAGCAGGAATAATCTGGAACAATATCCGCTGTTCTTCTTTCCGGCTTGTTGAGCAAAGTTGCAATGCGGATGCTCGCCGGATTTCTTTCCTTGAGGATCTCTCTGAGATAATACAAGGTCTTGCCGCTGTCAAGGATATCCTCAACCAGCAAAAGATCGTAGCCTTCCAGGTTCATATCGAGGTCTTTGATGATCTTGACAACGCCAGAGCTTTTGGTTGAATTGCCGTAGCTGGATACCGACATGAAGTCGATTCTCGCATGGCAGTTGATGGCGCGCATCAAATCCGCCATAAAGATGACCGAGCCCTTGAGAACGCTTACCATCAACAGCTTTTTATCCTGATAGTCTTCGGTGATCTGTCTTCCAAGTTCTGCTACCTTCGCCTGAATTTCTTTCTCCGAAAGCAATACCTTTAAAATATCGTCCTTCATTTCTTTCATTTTCTATTCCTCCTTAATCGTCACCAACACGATGTTTCTGCTGTCCTTGTCCGGCAGCACACGTTGGTCGCACCCAAAACCTTCCGCCCACACAACGCCCTCTCTATCGCTGACGAGCAATGCTTTCCAACGCTGTTCCTGTGGGATTTTTGCTTCATTCCACATCTTTTTCAAAGGTCGTGAACCCTTTTTATGATATAAAGTCATTCGGTCGCCGTCTTTTCGCTGGCGGAATACCGAATTGCCTTTTATTTTACCATAATCAAACACGTTTTTTAAGATGTCGGGGTTTTTTTTAAAGAAAAGTTTATATTCTTCTGCCGTACAAATTTTCACCAGAACCTGTTTTCCCTTGAACAGCTCGGTTTCCCCCTCTGAAAAGGGGATTTCAAAGTACGGCTGACGTTCTTGTTTGTAAAAAACCCCGTTGTCCAACACGATTGTTTTTTCATCTGCAAGCAGTGCTGTTTTATATTGCAACTCTGTTTTTCCGCTGCCCTTGTATATTCTTTGCAGCAATTCCTCAATGCGGTCAAAGCTCACTTGAATT
>CAMNVW010000266.1 GCA_946563605.1 uncultured Clostridia bacterium
CGTTCAAACAGCTGGTTTAAGACATTCCAGCTATCTTCCTCCGGCATAGCTTTTACCTGCTCACATTCCTCTGTGAAATCTTCGCCGCTGTCCAGCTTTAAAAACAGCTTCAAGATGGGCAGTGTGTAATCTGTAATGGTGGTTTCCATTCTCTATCCCTCCTTATACAATATCGCTCATCAGCGTTTTGATATGTGCAATGACCGGCTGCCATTTGGACGGCGGCACGACCTTGCCTGCCTCAAAAGAACTCCTCCAGTCATGCGCGGCAGCTTTGTCAAATTCATAGACGTCTGTTAATACCTTTTGGGAAACGCTGAGCAGTACCGGTTCTTTTGCCGCCGGAGATTTTGCAAAGCCTTGCGGTGCTGTCTTTCCCCGACGGGTATACTCCTGGTCAATCGCCGCCTTGAGCTGTGTGTAATCCGATGCCCGAATCACCTTTCCCACCGCGATATTTTGTCCCAGATTCGCAATCAGTTCCGCCTGAGCTTCTGCGGTGCAGGCGGTGTTGCATTTGCCTGTGCAGGAACCGGTGCAGGTGTTTTTGCAGGTTCCTGTGCAGGTGTTATTGCAAGTTCCAGAACAACCGCTGCATCCTGAGCAGGAAGTGCAGGTGTTTTTGCAGGTTCCTGTGCAGCTGGTACATCCGCTGCAACTGCCGGAACAACCTCCAGAACAAGTATCTTCGCAGTCACTTGCACAAGTTTTTTCACAATTACTGTAGCACTTTCCTGAACAATCCCATTCACACACTACTGACTTTCCTCCTCCGCATAAACGCCGGCAATAGCTACCCACTCCGTCCCGTTCCAGAAATGGGTCAGACCGTTGGGCTGAATCCACAAAACATTTGTCTTTTCCGGAGCGGTTTCGCTGACGATAAAACCACCACCGCTGCCCGACCTTAAAATAATCGGCTTTCCATATATAGCTCCCATTTCGGATCTCCTCACTTTTGTTCATAGTAAATGCTCTTTGGCAAGGTAACACCGAACAGCATTTTTCCTCCGCTGCTCATGCCTCCCAGCGTGATTGGACGTCCTAAAATTGCCATAAATTCATCACTCCTTTCAGATTCCACCGCCCAGCACCTTGCCGCTGTAATCGCTCAGCCAATAGATTTTCGCCTGTTTCACCTGTGGCTTCACTCCACTCGATTTGAAGCTCCTCTCCATGCAAAAGCAGTTTGGTACTGCTGTCAATGAAAGGCATCTTATCTCCCTCCTATCCAATGATCCTCACCTGCACTGCAATATCCGTCTGCGGCATTGCTCCCTCTGCATAGGCAACAACCTTGCTGTCCTGATTTTCCAGCCAGATCTCCGCCACACCCTGATCACGCAGCAGCCGTTTGGTCGCAGCATCCGCATAGAGGTCAAGCGCCGTTTTGTCCGCAACCACCAGCGGCAGAATGTCCTCCTGCGTAACTTCCTGCTTGTACAGCTCTTCGGTGTTTTCGTCTGCGCTCCAGCTCGCCGCCAAAAGCGTGAGCGCTCTGATCTGCATTTCGAGCTTGTCGGTAATCGTGTTCAAGTCTCTGCCGAGCTGCGCCTGCGTGCCGGTGTACCCTGCTTCCTGCGCATACTCATAGGCGGATTTGCCATTGTCACCGGTGTCACCCTTGTCACCTTTTGGTCCCTCCAAACGCCCATGAGCTACCCAGTCCATGCCGTCCCAGATATAAATATCATACGGCGCTTGTGCTCCAACACCGTATGCGTCACCCTGTTCAGCATCGGGAACAGCCGATCTCAGTTCCTCAAGAGTTTCGTATTGAGCTAAGACAGACAACCCTTTTCCGGTGTCGCCTTTATCGCCTTTGATTGCTTCAACCAGTTTCATCCAGCTGTCCGCGTTGTCCAGCGGCACGCCGGTACTCTGTTTGAGAGCCAGATAGCTTGCTTTTGCCGTTTCATCGGTGACAATGTCCATCGGATAATACGTTTGTGTTTCCGAATAAACTCCCCTCGGCATCAGCTGGGCACGGCTGTCCGTTTGCTCATACTCTCCTGTGAGTGGATTATAAATCTCCCACCAGTTGTCGGCATTGATACGGGGATAGTGCTTCACTGCTTCCTCGGCAGCTGATTTCAGCTGTTCGGTCTCGTTTTTCCACTGCTCCACCTGTTTTGCCTGTGCCACAGCGGTATTGGCGGCACCAGCGGCGGCGTTGGCAGATGCCGCTGCTTTTTCCGAAGAAGCTACCGCAATTTGCGCATCCCTGCTCGCTTTCTCCCCGAGGTCGCGAAGTACCACGGAGTCCTTTGCAATCACCTGCTGGATTTGTTCGGATCTCAGGCGTGCCGACTCCGCTTCAGACGCCGATTCCTGCGCTGACTTTGCCGCGTTCTGCGCGTTCAGGGCAGCGGAATCTATGCTTTGCTTCTGATTATCCACATACGCCTTAAACTGTGGGATGGTCTGGCTTTCCAGCACATTGACGTTCTGCTGTAATTCTTCTGATTTTTGAATTAGTGTGTCCGCCGTTTCCTTTGCTTCGTC